>CAZNWF010000053.1:0-18797 GCA_964576485.1 uncultured Geobacter sp.
TCACCAGGGTACAGGAGAAGATTGTTGATTGCCGTGGCAAGCTGGCCCAGTATGAAATCTATGTCGGTCGATTCTACTACCGCACAGACTACTATCAGGCGGCCATTGGACGTCTTGAAGGGACTTTGGCCAACTTTCCCGACTATACCGGCAATGACGAAACGCTCTTCTACCTGGGCAAGGCCTATGTAGAGACAAAACAGCTGGATAAGATGCAGACGGTCCTCAGCCGTCTGATCCGGGAATACCCTTCCAGCAAATACCTGGCTGATGCCCGCAAGCTGCTGGCAGACAAGCTGTGAACAACAACCTGCTCTGGATAGCTGGAGCCTACCTGTTAGGCTCCATACCCACCGGGCTGCTGCTGGGAAAGCTGTACGGGATTGACGTCCGCAAAGAAGGCAGCGGCAACATTGGCGCCACCAACCTCTACCGTACTGTTGGACGCAAGGTCGGTATCATCACCCTGATCGGGGACTGCCTGAAGGGATTACTACCGGTGGTTTTAGCCTGGAAACTGGGGTTACTGGAGCCGATGCAGGCCTGGGTAGGGCTGGCCGCCTTTTGCGGCCATGTCTTTTCAGTTTTTCTGCTGTTCAAGGGGGGCAAGGGAGTTGCCACCGCACTGGGGGTTTTTCTGGCCCTGGCCCCCTTGGCAGTTCTGGGGGCACTGGCAGTATTTATCCTGCTGGTGGCTATCTGGCGTTATATTTCACTGGGGTCAATCGCTGCAGCTGCAGTCATGCCATTGATGGTCTGGTACATGCCCCATACACAGCAACTTCTGATTGCCACAACCCTGATCGCTGCTGTTGTCATCATCAAACATCACACCAACATCAGCCGTCTGGTTGCCGGAACTGAAAGTAAGTTCAAGGCCTGACAGCACTACAGCGGCAGCACATAGGGCAGCTGCCGTTCCTCTCCTGATTCCATAACCTCTCTGAACTGATTCACTAACCGGTAGGTAATCCCCCACAGCACCGCCTTATCCGGCAGGCCCAGATCAACCGCCGGCGCCTCCAGCAACGTGCCACCAAAACGGACCTGCGCCGTCAGCTGACGTTGTGGGGCAGCCAGTTCATGCAGGGCAAACCAGAAGATATCATGTACCTCGTGTGACCATACCAGCTCGACCGGCTCAACCAGGGCATAGACAAAGCAGGAGACCCGCACCGGCAGATTAGCACCCACAATGTCGGATAACCTGCCCAGATAGCAGGCACCGGAAAGATCAATCCCCACCTCCTCCATGGTTTCCCGCTCGGCAGTATGGCGCAAGGTTGCGTCTACGGCATCCCAACGACCACCGGGAAAACCGATATTCCCGGACCAGGGATCATCGGGATGATGGGCTCGCTCGATAAAGAGCAGTTCCTGGACATCCCCGGTCTGCCGCAGGATAAGTGCAACAGCGGCCGGCTTACGGTCATCAGCAAGCGATACATCAGTAGCCATGCTACTACAGCCAAGCCTCCGGGCTATCTGTTCATACCATGCAGTGTCAGACATGACCGCACTGTACACCGCTTCTCACTACCTGCGCAAGAATCCGTGACGCTCCCTTGCTATTCCAGACAAACAGGGTATACTGCTGCATCTGTCAACTCCACTGAAAGTGAGCGGCTATGACCATCCGCACACAGCTCATTATCCTGGTGCTGGTCCCCCTTTTGTGCGGTCTGACTGCAGTGGGGGGAGGAGTATATCTACAGCGCATCACACTGCTCACCGCCGAAGCCACCTCCCAGACCGCTCCCATAACATCAGAACTTAACGATTTTATACTGTTTCTTCAAGAGCCTGCACCTGGTCCAGGAAATTCGGCAAAATATCATCTTCAGGCGGCCCGCAACCGGATCAGCAGCCTTACCGTTGACCTGAAACCTTTTCACTCCACTGCAGACGAACTGAAATTAATTACACAGTTACATGATGGGCCACAAAAACTTTCAAAACAGCTTGATCAGATCACACGGGGTAACAGCAGTCTATCCAGCCGTGGCGCTGCACTGCTGGCACAGGAAATCAAGGCATTACTCCCGATTATTAACCAACTGAACAGCTACTACGCCCGTACCCTGCAGACACGTAACCAGCAGATTAACAGCCTGAATCGGATACTACTGCTCACGGCAACGGTCTGGCCGCTGCTCTTCTCGCTGTTGCTGTACCGTTCCCTGGCCCGCCCACTGTCACAGCTGAAAGATGCCGTGGCAGCGATTACCCGTGGCGAACTTTCCTATCGGCTTACCTGCCAGTCATCCAGTGAACTGGGCCGTCTGGCAACAGCCTTCAACAAAATGACAGAGACCCGCCAGCGGGCGGAAAGCACGGCCAAGGACACCGAATCACGCCTGAAAGATATCTTTGACAATCTGCATATGATCACCGTCTGCCTTGAAACAAACGGCGCCATCCATTACTGCAATGACTATCTGCTGCAGGTTACCGGCTACAGGCGTCACGAACTAATCGGCAAGAACTGGTTTGATCTCTTTATACCGGAGCCGGAGCCGGTTAAACAGGTCTTCAACCAGATGGTTATCAAAGGAGAAATTGTCCACCACTTCCAAAATGCGATCAAGACAAAATCCGGCGGGCTACGGATGGTGGCCTGGAACAACACCCTGACCCATGACAGCCTTGGTGGCATTTCCGGTGTCACCAGCATCGGAAGCGACATTACCGAGCAGCATGCGGCTGAACAGGCCCTGGAACAAAGCCAGAGCACACTCCGCTCGCTGGTTGATGCCAACCCTGAATCGCTCTATCTGGTCGACCGTACCGGCACCATACTGGTTGCCAATGCCACCTTTGCCCGTCGTATTGGCAAAGAGCTGGACCAGATAACCGGCAGTACCCTGCCTGAACTTTTCAGCCCTGATGTGGCCAAGGAACGCAGGGCTAAAATTGAAGAGGTCTTTGCCACCGGTCAACCATTGGTGTTTCATGACACCCGTGATCTCTGGCAGTTTGAACATCACCTGAACCCGATCAACACCCTTGATGGCAGCGTGGAATCAGTCTCAATCCTTACCATAGACGTTACCGAACAGCGGCGCACTGCCGGTGATCTTCAAAAGGCCAACCAGTTACTACAAAGCACCAACGAAAAACTTGAACAGCGGGTTACCGAGCGGACTGCAGAACTGGCCCGCCTGAATGAGGAACTGGTGCAGGCCCGGGATGCGGCCGAAGGGGCAAGTCGTTCAAAGAGCGAATTTCTGGCCAATATGAGCCACGAAATCCGCACCCCCATGAACGCCATACTGGGATTGGTGCATCTGGCCCTGCAGACTGACCTGAACAACAAGCAGCGTGAATACCTGGAAACCGTCAGTAATTCAGCCCAATCGCTTCTGGGAATTATCAATGATATCCTTGATGTATCAAAAATTGAATCCGGACGGCTCCAGATGGAGAAAACAGGCTTTTCTCTGGAAGGGGTGGTAGCCCGTTCAATTGCCCTGCTGGCACTCAAAGCCAAGGACAAGGGGGTACTCCTTGAACAGCAGGTGGCTGCTGATGTCCCGGATGCCCTTGTTGGAGACCCGCTGCGCCTGGAACAGGTATTGGTCAATCTATTGGGTAACGCGGTAAAGTTTACGGAAAGCGGCACCATCACACTTCAGATTCAGCGAGGAGCGGCTCAAAGCGATTCTGACCGGCTGATGCTTGAAATCAGCATCAGCGACACCGGCATCGGCATGGATGAACAAACCCTTGGCCGCCTGTTCAAACCGTTCTCCCAGGGAGACACCTCCACCACCCGAACCCATGGCGGAACAGGACTGGGGCTGACCATCTGCGGGCATCTGGTGGAAATGATGGGGGGCACCATCAGTGTCACCAGCCGCCCAGGCAAAGGCAGTTGTTTCCAGTTCAGCGCTATTTTCGGCATCAACGCAACCGTTTCAACACGTCAAGGCATCAAGGCTGACCGGGCCGCCCTGGTTCAACGTTACCAATCCCTTAAAGGACTCCACCTGCTGGTGGCGGAAGACCATCCGATCAACCGCCAGATCGCCCGCGAAGTCCTTGAAGCCGTTGGCATACGGGTTGAAACCGCAGACAACGGCCGTGAGGCAGTGGCATTTATGCAGGACCACGGTGACAGTATTGACCTGATTCTGATGGATATCCAGATGCCGATCATGGACGGCTATGAAGCCACCCGCGAAATTCGTCAACGTTACAGTCGCAACCGCTTACCGATTGTTGCCATGACAGCACACGCCTTGAACGAAGAACGTGAGCACTGCCTTTCTTCAGGCATGAACGAACATCTTGCCAAACCGATTGTGGTGGAAAAACTGTATGAGCTCCTGGCACGTATGACTGACCGGATGCCTGAAACAACTTCAACAAATGAAGCGGTTCCTGAGGCGGCTGACAGCTTGTCCGATCAGCTGCCGCAACTGTTGCCTGGCATCAACCAGGAGGCCGCTCTGGCACGGGTGAACGGAAACAAACGGCTGTTGGGACAACTGATCCGGCTGTTTGCCCAGGAGCACCAGGGGGTAGCATCAGAGGTCCAACACCTGATGGCAGACCATGATCTGGCCTCAGCTGCCCGCTTGGTGCATGGCTTGAAAGGGGTTGCCGGGAACCTGGCTGCAGACCGCCTCCATATTGCCGCTGGCAACCTCGAGTCTGCACTAAAAAAACAGGATGCAAAAGCAGCAAAAGCGTTACTCCCCCTCCTTGAAGCAGCCCTTGCTGAAGTCTGTGCGACTGCAGCACTGCTGGCTGAGCCAGCAAAAACCTCTTCTGCGTCAGACAACGGGTCTCCTGCTGAAATAGCCGCGCTCCTGGGCGAGCTGCAACACCTGCTTGAACTTCACTCCCTGGATATCACCACACCCTTAAGCCGTTTACAGAGTCTGATGCCTGCTGAAGATGATCGCCCCTTACTGACAGCGCTTACCGATGCGACGCAACGTCTTGACTATCAGCAGGCATTGATGTTACTGCACACACTGGCTGAAAAAACAGGCACCTGCAAGGAGAGCCCGTGACACCGGAACGTGATGGAAAATTGATGATCCTGCTGGTGGATGATGCCCCGACCAACATTCAGATGCTGAATGAAACGTTAAAAGACGGCTATCATCTTTTCTTTGCCACAAGTGGCCGCGACGCCTTACGGATTGCGTCAGAATCAGTGCCGGATCTGATTCTATTGGATGTAATCATGCCGGAAATGGATGGCTATGAGGTCTGCCGAAAATTAAAGGTTGATCCTATTCTGCGGAATGTTCCCATTATCTTCATCACCGCCATGAACCAGCAGGAAGATGAGGCGATCGGTCTTGAACTGGGAGCTGTTGACTACATTACCAAACCGTTCAATCCAACTATTGTCAGACTGCGGATTCGTAATCAGATAGAACTGAAGCGCCAACGGGATCTGCTGGCCCGTCTCTCACACCTTGACGGCCTTACCGGGATCCCCAACCGGCGTGCTCTGGATGAGGCGCTGGAACGGGAGTGGCGACGCGGCACCCGTTCTCTGAAACCACTGTCACTGCTGATGATTGATATTGATCACTTTAAGGCCTACAACGACAGCTGCGGTCACCTGACCGGTGATGATTGTCTGCGGGCCTTTGCTCAATCCTTGAAAATCCCGCTGGGACGGGCTGCAGACTTTGTTGGCCGGTATGGCGGCGAGGAGTTTCTGGCCATTTTGCCGGAGACAGATGAAAAAGGCGCCATGATTGTTGCCCTCGAGATTCAGGAAGGGTTGGCAAAGCTTGCCTTCCCCCATCCTGCATCACCACTGGGAACGACTGTTACGGCCAGTATCGGCATTGCCACCGCAGTTGCCAGTCGGGAACATAAGCATACCTGGCTGTTGCAGGAGGCGGATAACGCGCTCTATCAGGCCAAACAGGAAGGACGTAACAGGATAGTAGCGGCTCCTTTGCTTTCCAATTGATTCCTCATGCCCAAAGAACTGACCCACTGGTGGTTGGCAACAGAAGCGGTACAACAACTGCCCCTTGACAGTGCTACCCGGTTGCTGCTGGAAGAACATCAGGCAGCTTATCTGGTAGGGGCTGTCCTTCCCGACACCCTGCTCCATCTGGTACGAGGCCCCTGGAGTACAACCGCTCTGCAATTGGCCCGGGAGTTTCATGAGCCACCAGGCAACAGCTTTACGCCGCTATTGCGTTTTGCAGAAAACACTCTCCCCACGCCTGCCACTACTGCCTGCCTCCTGGGAGTAGCCAGCCACATCGAGGCAGACATTGTCTTCCACCCTTATATCTGCGCCCTGGCCGGCACTGACATCGGTCTGCATTACCGGTTGGAAACAGAACTTGATGTGTATCTGCTTAATAAAGGCAAAACGCCACCAGTCCTGCGTTTGAATGAACTGTTGACCAGGCAGGTCAATGAAGTGGCAATGACGGTACTGCAGGGAGTCTTTGATCCGGAAGGAAAATTACCGCAAGAGGTGCTGCAGAAGACTATTCAACTGCACAGAAGGATTCAAGGAATGTATGGGGCACCTTTCTGGCAGTTGCTGGCACGTTTTCTAGGGCTGTTACCAATTTCCAGCCTGCGCCATTGGCAGAAGCTGTTCTACCCTCTTAACTGGCATCAGGGACGTTCAAGAGCCTGGCCTGATCACTGGCGCCATCAACTGACTGATCAGGAACGGGGTGACACACCTGATGGGCTGGCCGTTGAAGCCCTGAGCAGAATAGCCGGACTGTTACGCAGCATTGACGAACAGGGTGTCATCCGCAGCTTCAGGAACCATCCTGGAGAAAATCTTATTACTGGATTGTCATCTCCTCCCGCCCATACTCCCACAACAAGCGCCGTAACTGTTCAGTTGTAATCGGCTTGGGCAGGTAGGCATCCATACCAGCATCAAGAAAGCGCTGTTTGTCGCCACTCATGGCGTAGGCGGTCAGGGCAACGATTGGAATGTGCTCCCCTTTTTCCGCCTCCGCAGCCCTGATAATTGCGGTGGCCTGCATCCCGTCCATTTCAGGCATCTGAATATCCATCAGAATCAGATCAAACGGTTCCTGTCGCCAGGCATCAACCGCTTTTCGACCGGTATCGGCAAACCGGACCCGGTGCCCCTCCATCCGCAGGATAGCCTCCATCATTTTACAGTTCACCACAGAATCTTCCGCCACCAGAATCCGTAAACGACGACAGAGTGCCTGTGCTTCGTCACGGGCTGTACTATCACATTCAGAGGCATCTCGCCTGCTGATCTGACAAGGAATGCTGCAGGTAAAGACACTCCCTTCACCAATCCTGCTTTCAACCTTAATGGTTCCTCCCAGCATCTCTGACAGATGCCGTGAGATCGAAAGCCCAAGCCCGGTACCGCCAAATTTACGGGTGGTGGAGAGATCCTCCTGAACAAAGGGAGTAAACACCCGCTCCAGATTTTCTGCTACGATCCCTTTGCCGGAATCGCTGACCATCAGTTCCAGCTGCATAGTGTTTTCGTCGAGACGGTTGCCGGACAGCCTCAGCCGGATAGCGCCCTGCTCAGTAAATTTAAGCGCATTTGAAAGCAGGTTTACGCCAATCTGTTGAATCCGGGCCGGATCTGACACCAGTAGCCCTGACAGATTTGCAGCCAGCGAGACCTCAAAACGCAGGCCCTTTTCCCGCACAATCGCACCAAACATTCGCTCAAGCTGATTGACCAGCATGCGCGGCTCAAAGGGAACCTTGACAATCTCCAGCTTGCCCGCCTCAATCTTGGAAATATCCAGTACGTCACTGATAATATCCAACAGATTGTTGGCCGCAGACATGGAATCTTTAGCCAGTTCCTGCAGTTCACCGGCTTCCAGACGCTCCACCAGCAGAGAATTGATACCGATAATGGCATTCAGTGGCGTCCTGATCTCATGACTCATATTGGCCAGAAAGAGACTCTTGGCCTCGTTAGCACTCTCTGCCGCCTGACGGGCAAGCACTAGCTCCTGTTCCGCCTGCTTACGCGCTGAAAAATCCCGGACAAAGGCCTGATACGTGCCATCCGGCATCATCTTGCTATTCATCTCAACCGGTACCAGACTGCCATCCTTACGCTGTAATTGCCGCTCATGCATGACGGTTTGCCCCAGTTGCAGCAGATCATAGCGTAACGGTACCCTTTTACACTCCTCTTCGCTAAACAGCTGGCTGATGTTCATACCGATCAACTCTGTCTGCGAATACCCGGTCAACTGCCCTGCCTGCTGATTAGCACCAATAATTATTCCTTCAGAATCCCCCTGCAAAATGGTATCAGCTGCCAGATCGATCAGAGTGCGAAAGTGTTCCTCATTTGTCCTCAGTTCTCTGGTTCTGCGCGCGACCATCCTGCGCAGCCCCCAGTTCCAGAACAGCAGTAACAACGCCACCAGCACCACACCACCAACCACCAGCCAGAGCCAGGTGTAGCTGGGGTCTATAAAACTGTGTAGCACCTTCATGATGACATCTCTCCTGAACCAACTCGACCTTTCAATTTCAGCTCTCCCCGCTGTAAGCAGTGAATCAGCTCAAACCCCAGCAGCACCAGTAACCAGCTGGTATAAATCCATATCAACAGAAACGGCAGTAGTGACAAGGCACCGTACATGGCATTATAACGAGCGACACCAAACTGAAACCGGAAATAGATGCCATGTGCCAGCTGCCAGCAAGCACCGGTTATGACTGCTCCGATCAGTGCCGAACGGAACGTGACACGAACTGCTGGCAACACCAGATACAACAACATCAGCATCAATGAGCTGCAGAAAAACGGGGTCAGCTTGAAAAAAAACAGGAGTCCCTCACCGATCTGGGTATTGTCGATCAACCACTTGACCAGCCACTGGCTCTGCAGTACCGATGTCATGCCAATTGCCGCAGCAAGCAGTAGCGGAGCAGACACTAAAATCAGCAGGTAGTCCAGGCTGCGCCTGAGTATGCTGCGATGTTCAACAACTTCCCCTATAACATTAAACGATTCCCTGATGCTCTCCAGTATAAAGAACAGTGTTGCAATCAGCACCAGCGTACTAAGCGAACCAATCCCCGCAACCTTGGCATTACGAACAAACTCATGCACCTTAACGGCAGCGGAACTTGCATTGCCCGTCAACTGCTGCAGTATGTACGGCTCAAGCAACGCCTGTATGCCAACCTTTTGCAGAACAACAAAGATTAACGCCAACACCGGAACCAGCGCCAGAGAGGTATCAAAAGAAAGTGCAGAGGCACGCAGCATTCCCTGATGGCTGTTAAAACGCAGCCACAGGGACTGTGCGGTGTAAAAGACCTCCTTAACACCTCTGGAGGGCATGTCGTTAGAGCAACGCCTTTGCAGCTGCAATAACAGCAGCATAGTCAGGTTCGCTGGTTACCTCCGGCACCTGCTGGATATACCGGACAATCCCCTGGGCATCCACCACAAAAATACAGCGTGCCAGCAACAACAGTTCCTTGATCAGCACACCATAATTCTGCCCAAAGGAGCGGTCCCGGTAATCAGACAGGGTAATCACCCGGTCAATCCCGGCAGCACCGCACCAGCGTTTCTGGGCAAAGGGCAGATCAAGACTGATCGTCAGCACGACGACATTTTCCGGCAGACTGGCTGCTTCCTGATTAAATTTGCGGGTTTCAGTATCGCAGACCGGTGTATCAAGTGAGGGAACTGCACTGATGATTCTGATCTTACCGGCATGGGTAGCAAGGTTGACCGGGGCCAGAGTGGTATCGACAACAGTAAAATCAGGAGCCTTGTCTCCCACCTTCAGTTCGGTACCAAGCAGGGTCATGGAATTGCCTTTAAAGGTGATTACGCCGCTACGCTCGTTCATGCTGTGCTTCCTTTCTACGGTAGTTTAATAGGTATCAGCATACGATTGACGACCTGAATGTCAAGCTACAATCAGCTAAAGATGGCTCTTTGACCTGCGTCAATGATTTTTTCCTGCAGAACATGTTACCGTTGGACAACAGTACGACAGCAAGAAGGGAGCAATCCATGAACAGCAACAATGGTTTGATCGGCACAGCCTTTAACATGAATGAGCAGATAAACTACCAGAGCGGATCAGTGGTAAGCAAAACCTTGATCGACAAGAAGATCGGCACCCTGACCCTGTTTGCCTTCGATGCCGGCCAGGGGTTATCGGAACATACCGCACCGTTTGACGCCGTAGTGCAGATTGTTGATGGCACCGCCACCATTACCATAGACGGCACCGTGCATCAGGTGCAGGCAGGGGAAATGATCATCATGCCAGCTAACCTGCCTCACTCACTTAAGGCCGAGGTGCCATTCAAGATGTTGTTGGTGATGATCAGGGCTTAACGGCAGACCATCTCGTTTTTCTGCATCACCTTGATTTCCCCGGTATCCATGTCATACATCCAGCCATGCACGGAAAGCTTGCCATCAAGCATGGCCCGCCGGACAAAGGGATATTCAAGCAGATGCTCCAACTGTAGCCGAACGTTCTCTTCTTCAATCAGACGACGGCGCTGATCATCGGTGACCTGCAACCGCAGTGAACGCAATTTTTCATCCACCCGTTCCAGCGCCTTATAGGCATTGTTAAGCCAGATCGGGATATAGCGATCATCAGGGCTTTCATTGACCAAGGCATTAATGCCGCCACAGTTATAGTGACCACAGACAACGACATCAGGGATTTGCAGGTGATTGATGGTGAACTCCAGCACCGCTGAAAGGTTCCAGTCATTAGTGGCAACAATATTACCCACATTGCGATGCACAAAAACTTCGCCCGGTCTGGTTTGCGTGATGGTATTGACCGGCACACGGGAGTCGGAGCAGCCAATCCAGAGTACCGTTGGTCGCTGATGTTTGGACAGTTCGGCAAAGTACTCCTTTTCCCGATCGAAGACATCGGAAACAAAGCGTTTGTTGCCTTCCAGCAGCGTGGTAATCATGGCTGTCCCTCCCGTGGGGCGGTCTGGAGGGAGTTACTTCACAAGTTTGGAAAGTTTTTTGAATGAATCGGTGCCTGCAGCTTTAAGCCACTGGAACAGCACCGACTCCGTGCAGGTAATTACGGCTCCGGCCTGCTGCATCATTTCTATGGCAGCCTGCTTGTTCTGCCCGGAACGACTCATAACCGCATCCTGCACCAGATGCACCACATAACCGGCATCAAGCAGTTCAATCACCGTCTGGAGCACGCAGACATGGGTCTCCATGCCAGCAATGACAATTTGCCGTTTCCCGGTGGCTCTGATCGCCTCGACAAACTCATCACTGCCGCAACAACTGAAAGTCATTTTTTCAAAACGTGGCGCCCCTGATGCCTTTTCCTGCAGCTCCGGCAAGGTTTCACCCAGCCCCTTAACATACTGCTCCGTAATCACAACCGGCACCTGCAGTTCTGCTGCAGACTCAAGCAAAACAGCCGTACTGGCAACTAAACCGGCCAGAACCTGCGGGTCCATGGCCTTACAAAGTCGCTCCTGCACATCAATTACCACAAGTACAGAATCCTCTGCATGTAGAAAATACTTTTGCCGAATGGTCGTCATAGCTACCTCCATTTTTTATAACTTTATTATATAATTATTCACCAAACAGTGCAAGTTATAGCTTAGCAGCAATCATTAATGCCAGAAATATTGTTTTATTACACTTCAGCACTAACGCTACTACCCACCCCATCCTGCTCCTGAATCAGCACAAACGGACTCACTACCAACATGGAAAACGGCTTGGCAGGCACAGCATCCCAGACAGCAACCTGTTCAGCGGTCGGTTTTGACAACAGAGACGAAGCCAGCCAGGTTTGTACCGTGGCAGTATCGTCAGCAACAAGCCGCTCACCCACCTCAGCCAGTTCCAGCATCCCCTCAACCAGTATCAGCGCACCCCGTTCTTTATGAGCCCGTAACCACTGCCATTGGGCGGTATCAACCTGTCCTGCCAACCCCTGCATGGTATCATCCAGCATACAATCTCTCCCCCTTTTGTTAAAATTGCAGCTAAAACACTATTTGCCACTTGAATCATCGCTGTTTTCTGCTTAAATGTGAAGACTAACCTTTTCCAAGGAGCCGCCCATGGCATTTTCAGGTGATCTGGAACACCTCTCTATCGTTGATGTGATCCAGTTACTGCATTCTACCCGTAAAACCGGAACGTTAAAGGTGGAAGGTCGTAAGGGAGACATCCTGGTTGCCTTCAACGATGGGTATATCGTGGGTGCAAGCCATTATTCAAAAGGCGCCCTGATCGGCACCATTCTTCTGGAAGCGGGAGTAATCGATGCCGAAACATTACAAAAAGCCCTGGATATCCAGGATCAGGCCGGAGATGACCGCAAACCGCTGGTTGCCACCCTGCTGGAAAACGGGCTTGCGGACAGAGATGCCGCCTACCGTGGCCTTGAAAGCCTGATTGAACTGACAATTGTTGAAATACTAACCTGGAAAAAAGGAAATTTCACCCTGCAGGTTGATGAAATACAGATCTGCGATGAATTTCGCTACTTCCCCGACAATCTGAACCAGGAATTCACCCTGCCAACTGAACATATTCTGATGGATGCCCTGCGGATTTTTGATGAAAAAATGCGCGACGGACTGCTGCAGATGGAGGAAGAACAGAACGAACTCAGCGAACCGCCTGCAGAAACTGCGGAGAGCACCACACTCCTTTCTGCAGACGACCTGGGGTTGGGCGATCTCGACGCTGTTAAACGCAAATTACCAGCTTTTCACGAAGCGCTGAAGGACCAGCCCACCACTTCAGACCTGCTGCAATCAAAATTCAATGCGGTCCTGAAAGACACCAGCGCCAGCCTTAAACAGGTTACAACCCTGCCTGAAACGGCTAAAATCCTTTTAGAGACAGTGGCAGCCCTTTTCCCACGGGCGCTTACCCTGGTGACATGGGACACTGAGCTGGTCGCTGAGCGGGGAATTGGCATTACCACCCCCCGTGAAGAAGGGCCGGGACCGGTCATGGGATTTAAGATTCCGCTCACTTGCGGCAGCCTGTTCCGTTTTATCCTTGACAAAGGGCTCTTGTTTTACGGTAAATCTGAAGATCAGGCTTTAAAAGAATATCTGTACCCGATTATTGGTGCTCCGACAGATCCTACGCTACTGCTGCTGCCCCTTAAAATGGGGAAAAAGGTAATTGCCCTTATTTATGCAGATTTCGGAGAAGAACCTGCTGCCGAAATTAATACCGTACAACTGGAAGGCTGCGCTGAACATGCCGGTATGGCCATTGAAAGCGCCCTGCTGCGTAAACAGCGGGCTACAAAAACCGGCTGATAAGGAACGAATATCATGGACATGAACCTGCTCAACCAGATTTTAGGGATCGCCTTTGAAAAACGGGTCTCTGACCTGCACTTTGAGGTGGATAACCCGCCCTTCTTCAGAGCACACGGCCAGCTGATACGTTCAAAGCTGCCTTCTCTCACCGCTCAGGACACTGAATTTATTGCCCAGACCGTGCTGGCTCAAAGTAACCGTAAACTACCAGCAGACCTTCGGGAACTTGATGCCGCCTATGCCCTGCCCAATGGTGGCCGCTTCCGGGTCAGCATCTTCCGCCAACGCTGCAGTATCGGCATCGTGATGCGGGTGATCCCCCCCTACATTGCCGCCTTCAATGAACTGAATCTGCCGCCAATTCTGGGTGAGATCTGCCAGTCCCCCAACGGCCTGGTTCTGGTTACCGGTCCAACCGGCAACGGGAAATCCACCACCCTGGCATCCATGCTCCAGTACATTAACCAGACGGACAGCTTCAACATCATTACCATTGAAGATCCGATCGAGTTTCTGTTCGCCTCGGACAAAAGCTGCATCATCCAGCGGGAGGTGGGGATTGATACCGGCAGTTTCAGCGCGGCCCTGAAAGCAGCACTACGGATGGACCCGGATGTGATCATGGTGGGCGAAATGCGGGATCTGGAGACCATTGACTCCTGTATCAAGGCAGCCGAAACCGGCCACCTGGTTTTTTCTACCCTGCACACCCAGAGTGCCGCTTCAACCGTCAACCGCCTGGTAGGCCACTTCCCGCCTGATTCTCAGGAGGTAGTCCGCCAGCGTCTGGCTGACATCCTGGTGGCCACGGTCTCCTTACGCCTGATTAATGACAAGACCGGAGAAAAGGTATTGCCAGTGGTTGAGATCATGCGCACCACCACTACCATTCAGGCCTGTATCCGCGAAGGGCGTTTCGATGAGATCGAAAAGCATATTGAGAACGGACGGACCCAGTATCAGATGCAATCTCTTGATCAACACCTGGTGCAACTCTGCCAACAGGACCTGATCACCTTTGAGCAGGCCAAACGGATTACCCGTTCCATGGACCTGGAACGGAAACTGACCTTTACCGGAGAATAGCAACGCCATCACAAGGAGGATTCGCTATGAAGTTCGTTAAACTGCTGGCTTTGGCACTCTGTGCCAGCTTGACCATGGTTCCTGTCTGCAGTGCCGATGAAAACGTGGAAGAACTACTGCAACCTCAGGTCTATGACCTTGGTGAGACGCCAAAACCACCACCGGTCAAGATTAAAAAACAGACACCACCTCCCAAACCGGCACCAAAACAGGAAGTGGATAAATTTGTGATAACCCCACCACCACCTCCTCCTCCTCCACGCTATGAGGCTCCACCGCCCCGGCCAACACCACCGCCGCCGGTCATGGGAGATGACAGCCACTTTATCCAGGGTGACGATTACTTTATCCAACGCCACGGCCTTGAGGGGCACACCTGGATTTACGTTGAACTGGCAAAAATGGTCAACAGCCCCGGCTCAAACACCAAGGGTGAGGCCGAGTTCATGAAGGTCAGAGATGGCAAAAACTACTGGACCAGCCACTACTGGCAGACCCGAATCGCTTCCCAAAGTGAACTGCGTCTTGGCTTGAACGTGATCATCTTTGAAGGCAACCATCGCAACAGCATCTATGATGCCCCGGAAAGAAAAGATCGCGCTCGCGGCAGCAGCTGGTTTATGGCCCGCATCACCGACATGTCAGATATGTACAAAGGCTATGTCACGGTATCCGGAAACTACAAGGTCAGCCTGCGCAACATGCGGGTGATCGTGCACTGAGTTAAAATTGCAGAGCAGTTCCGCACAAAAAAACAGGGGGTGTCCAATCTGGACACCCCCTGTTTTTTTGTTAGCTGTTTCCAGGCACAGTACATAAGTATACGCCCATAAAAAATAAAAAAACAGACTGGAAAATTCTGCCGTTTGTGTCGATACTGTAGTTAACGGTAGCGCTAACCGCTAAAAGCAGAAGGCACCAGAACGACGAGCAGGAAAGGTGATCTGCATCCAAGATGTAACCAACGAACATACTGATCCACAGCACCTGTCCGGTGGGACATAACCACCGGAACTCCCGTGAAACAGGGATTCAAGTACCAGAGGCCCGCGAACCATCGCGGGCCTTTCATGTTGTACAGGCAGATTTCATCCTTTCCAGAGCCTGCTGCAGCAGGCTCCGGGGACAACCGAAATTAAGTCTGGCAAATCCCGGTGCTCCGAACGGCGCCCCATCCGACAGCCCCACCCCGGCCCGTTCAAACAGGCTGGCCGGATCAGCGCCCCCCAGACCCCGCGCATCTATCCAGGCCAGATAGGTGGCCTCCACCGGCCAGGTTTTCAACCCGGGCATGGCCTGAACCGCCTCCAGCACCAGATCACGATTCTGCCGTAAGTACTGCAGCAATGCCTGCCGCCAGGGCTCGCCATCACGATAGGCAGCCAGGGCAGCGGCGTAGCCCAACAGATTGACGTGGGGCACGATCCCGGCCATGACGCCCTGAAAGGCCTGCCGCAACTGTTTATCAGGAATAACCGCAAAGGAACAGCCCAGACCGGGGATATTCCAGGTCTTACTGGGGGCCAGCAGGGTAATGGTACGCCTGGCCAGCTCCGGTGTAAGGGTAGCAAAGGGGATATGCCGCTTATCACTATCCAACACCAGTCCGGCGTGAATCTCGTCAGAACAGACCATCAGGTCATGACGTTCAACCAGATCAGCCAGCGCCAACTGTTCTGCCCGGCTCCAGACACTGCCCACCGGATTGTGAGGGCTGCAGAGCATCAGCAGCCTGGTGCGAGGCGTAAGCGCCTGTTCCAACGCCTCCAGATCCATCACCCAGCGGTCCTGCTGTTCAACCAGCGGCACGCTGATCAGCTCTCGCCCGGCCAGGCCGGGGGCTGTCAGAAAAGGGGGATAGACCGGTGCAAAGGTAGCAACGGCATCTCCCGGAACGCCCACGGCACGGCAGGCAACATTCAGGCCACAGACCAGCCCCGGCAACCAGACCAGCCACTCCGGCTGCACCTGCCAGCCGTATTCTTGCCGCAGCATTGCCAGCACAACCTCAACCAGCTCTTTGGGCGGGCTGCTATAGCCAAAAACCCCATGCTCAACCCGTTGTTGCAGAACCTCCAGCACTACCGGCGGTGAACGGAAATCCATGTCCGCCACCCAGAGTGGAATAATGTCACGACCGGTATAGCGATCCCACTTCTCACTGGCGGTATTACGACGATCAATAACCGTATCAAAATCAAACATCATAACAGCTCCCATACCGTTAACTCAGCAATGCTATGCTGGAACTTGCGGCGGGTCTCACGGATCACAAACGGCAGATCCTGTGGTTCACCTACTAGCCTGAAACGGGGTGACAGGACCGCCTTCAGGCCGTCAATGCCCCAAACCGGCTCACCTGCCTCTCGGTAGCCCCCCAGCCACTCCTCCTTCTTGGCAAACTCTTCTGACCAGCTGTAGGGAGATGTAAGCACCAAAAGACCACCCGGATTCATCCGCTGGTGAATACTGCTTAAAAACCTGCGTGGTGAGTAAAGCCGGTCAATCAGGTTGGCTGCCAGCACCAGATCATACCCATGAAACTTCTCCGGCAGGTTACAGGCATCGGCCTGATAGAACTGCACCTGTTGCTTGGTCTGCTCAAGCCCGAAATCCGCCAGGGTCACCTCATGGAATGAAGCGATCTCACCCTCTTCAGGGAAGGCATAGCGCAGCCCCCCTTCCTCCTGCATCCGTGCGGCCAGCCTGAAAAAACGGGTAGAAAAGTCAAGACCGGTGACCTGCCCAAAGCCACCCCTGGCCAGCTCAAAGCTGGCCCGTCCCACGGCACAGCCCAGATCCAGGGCATGCTCCATCCTGCGCCCCTGCATCAGCCCAAGGCAGAGCGCGGCGCAGCTCTTTTGAAAGTTAGGTACGCCAAACTGTTCCGGCCCGTAGTGGGCATGACAGTACTGGGCAGACAGGGCGTCGCTTTCGTACTGATCATCATGGATCACCACCGGGGCACTGCTCTCAACATAACGAAAACCGGCGTGTTGAAAGAAATGCCGTCGGAAGGCGTAGCGGGCATCCCGGGTGGCCTCGTTGCCGGTTGAGATCCAGGAGCCACCCTTGATCAGGTTATGGCGGGTATCAAAGGTGGGGGTAGAAAAATCATCGTACCAGGGATGCACCGCAAAACCGTGAAACGGGTAGATCGGTGTCTCGGTCCATTGCCAGACATTGCCGACCAAATCAAAAAAGTCGCCCTGCTGAAAACGATCCACCGGACAGGATGAAGCCCAGCGGGCCAGGTTGATATTGCCCGGTGCCTGATCCCAGTCTGTTTGATCAGGCACCCCACAGAGGTCATGCAAGCGGTACCATTCGTCTTCGGTGGGTAGCCGAACCGGTTTTCCGGTCCGGGCTGCCTTCCAGGTGCAAAACGCCTTGGCCTCCAGATAATTGACCTCCACCGGCCAGTTCCAGGGCAGCGGGATTTCGCTGGCCATGGTACGCAGCCTCCAGCCTGCCTCGCTTTTAATCCAGAACAGGGGATGTTCCGCCTGTTTGAACTGACGCCAGTTCCAGCCTTCCTCAGTCCACCATTGCTGTTCCAGATAGCAGCCAGCCTCCACAAAGGCCAGAAACTCACGGTTGGAGACCAGGAGTTGGGCCGCCTTGAAGTCAGCCACTTCAGCGGCATGGCTGCCGTACTCGTTATCCCAGCCGTACAGCGGATGGCCGCGGGATTTACCCAACTGTACCATCCCGCCTGAAACCGGCAACAGCTGATTCTGGGGAGGTTCGCCAGCTTCAGGACAGATATCCCAGAACGGCAGCTGCTGTACCTGGTCAAGCGGCAGTTGGCGGATCAGCACCGACGAGGTCTCCAGATGGATCCGTTCATGTTCAATCCCCATCATGATTCCCCACCAGGGAGAGTCCCAGCTAATGGGTAGCGTCAACGGCAGACTGCGGATCAGGCGGTCCAGCACTGCACGAACCTGGTCCCGATATGCTTTGACCGCCTGCACCGTCGGCCAGTCATAGTGGGCCTGATTCAGGTCATCCCAGGACATCTCATCCACCCCCACCGCGAACATCGCTTCAAAGGCTGGATTGATCCGCTGCTGAATCACTTTGGCAATAATCAGCTTATTGATAAAAAAGGTAGCGGTATGGCCGTAGTAAAAGATCAGCGGGTGACGCAGCCGGTCGGGTCGCAGGTAAAAGGTTTCACCAAAACGCAGGGTTTCATACAGTTTTTCATCGATAGTAAAGCTGGCGTGAAAGTAATCCAGAATTTCCTGCCGCTTCTGCTCCGGATCGCCTCCATCCAGACGTATGGTTCTGATATTTTTCAGATGCATATCGATCTCCCTTTCTTCCAGGCGCTAATGCAAACTCAGTATAACTCAGCTTCTTCCGGTTTAGTCCTTGCATGTAATTTTGCTCTTTAAAATACGTAT
>CAZNWF010000054.1:0-18730 GCA_964576485.1 uncultured Geobacter sp.
CAATATATGTTTAACAAATAGCACCACTTCCCAATCGAGGCCTTTTCGTGAGGCTTAAACCAGTTTTTGCTTCACGATTACTTCTCGATTACCCACGATTTTAAAACCAAAGACTTTTTGGTTAGATTCTAAATCGGGGCCGTTTCGTGAGGCTAACTAAGCCTTTCAGCCATATCCCGCAAGATCTGCACTGCCTCACGATTTAACGGATCAACGGTCACGGCACGCTTCAGTGTCTCAAAAGCCTCTTCCTGCAGGCCCTGCCCCCACAGCAGCATCCCCAGCGCCAGCCAGCCGTTGCCGCAGGATGGATCTGCAGCTATTGCCTTTCGGAACAGGCGTTCCGCCTCAGCCAGATCACCCTGTCGTGCCGCCAGAGTGCCCAACACGGTCAAAACCCGTGGCCGCCCACTTGCCCGTTGCGCTGCCTGCACTGCGGCATGGTCATCCCCCAACCCGCAATAACAGATCGCCGCCAACTCCTGCTTGGACGCCGGCTCAACAGCAGACGGCATCTCAGGCAGCACTTCCAGCGCATCCTGAAACCGGCCTTCACGGATCAGTAGTTCTGCCAGAGTGACATAGGGCCTTGGGTCGGCAGCATCAACCCGAATGCCCTGGTTGAGCAACTGCTGTACTGCCTGATCCAGTTGGCCGCGCTGGGCCAGCTTTTCTGCCTCTTGCAAAGCTGCCTGCAAAGGCTGCTGATCTAACAACCCCACTATCCGTCCTTGATCAGATGCATCTCGATAGATCTTGCGTATTATTGCGTTCTCACGTTGTTTCAATGCTTCATTTGAATGTTCAATACTATCGGGGCGGGCCAGATACAGGCCAAGAGGCTGGGCTATATGCTGGAAAAGACAGGTCTGGGAGATGCGTAGCCAAAATTCGTAGTCTCCCGAGGTAACGTACGAGGCATCAAATCCACCATACCGATCATGCACCGAGCGTCGCCACATCGGCTGCGGGCCAATAAAGCAGCCCTTATTCAAAAGCTTGGTCCGATCCCATGCAGGCCAGGTATAATTGTCGCTCGCCGTGGTTGTTTCAAAGGTTTCATTGGGGATTCTTGTTATCAACACGTCGGCATAGACCAGGTCAACATCCGGCAAGGCGTCCAGAGTCTTCACCATCAACTCAAGGGCATCACGACGATGGCGGTCATCGGTATTGGCATTGGTAATATACCGTCCTCGCGCCATGTTGATGGCCCGGTTCCATGCGGCATACACCGTTTCACGCTGCTCGGTCCGCAGATAGCGGATGTTCGGGTAGCGTTCCTGAAATTCGCGAACAATCTGCCCTTCGTTCTGTGGCGAGGCGCTGTCGATCACAATGATCTCAAGCTGACCAGCGATGGTCTGACGCTCAAGGTCTTCGATGCAGCCCCGGATAAACGCAGCAGCATTATAGGTTGAAACAATGGCCGAAACCACTGGTGTCCGGAGGGCATCAGTCATGGCAACGCTCGACCTCTTCAATAAGCTGTACCAGGCGACCAGCGCTGTCCTGCCAGCCAAAATGGGCGGCACGCTGCTGTCCCCGCTTCAGCAGATACTCCCGCACCTCCGGTTGCTGCACCGCCTGCAAGGCCTGCAGCATTTCATCGACAGCATCTTCTCCCACATACAGGGCGGCGCTGCCGGCCACCTCGGGCAACGATGAATTCTGACAGGTGATCACCGGACAACCGGACTGCATCGCCTCAAGGATTGGCAAGCCGAACCCTTCGTACCGCGACGGATAGACTAAAGCCACCGCGCCACTATATATCAGTGAAAGTGCCTCATCCGTAAAGAAACCGGCATACCCCTCGGCATCGCCGGCCATTGCTCGTAGCTCTGGCTCCAGCGGCTGCGTGGTACCGGCCATCACCAGGGCATAGTCTGCACGATTCGAAAGCTTTTCGAAGGCTTGGAAGAAAAGCGCTACATTCTTGTGCTGATCGCGCCGCCCCACCAGCAAAAAGTACGGTTTGGTGATGCCGCTGGCAGCCCTGAATGCAGCTAGCTCTTCTGCTGAATGAGGCCGAAAGACCTCAGAAACCGCGCAGGGGACAACCGCCATCGGACGCTGAGCTACTTCTGGATAATAGCTCGCCAGATCACGGGCCGTTGATGCCGAGATAGCCGCAAAAGCTGATGCGTTGATAATGGCATGATATTTATCCTGCCACTCTGGGTTGAGGGCATGAGGCCCCACCGTATCGAACCGCTCGGGGATCATGTCATACAGCATTAGCAGTGAAGGTGTGGCGTTGGTGAAGGTATAGTAAGTCGACAAAAAGAGGGCAGCCTGCTCCTCTGCACACAGCCCATCCAAAACGGCCGCCTCGTCTTGGGCAGTACCGATCGTGTAGGCGCCGATATTCCGCTTTCTGATGCCCGGCACATCTGGTGCTGTACCGGCGCGGTCCAGCAGGATAATCCTGCGGCCTATCGGCAGCGCCCCCAATTCCGTCAGCAGTGATTGCCATAGCCGGCTGATGCCGAAGGGGCGTCCTTGCTGCAGCTGAAAGATAACCCCGTCAATCACTATGGGGGGCAGTGCCTGCCGCGCACGTAATGTTTCAATAATCCTGTGGTTCCACTGTGAGCAGGCCAGGTACTGTTCCCACACCTTTCTCGCCTTTTTGCAACGCTCAATCAATGATTCTCTTGTCTGCGAAGCAAGCCACTTATGCAGGATTTCAGCGGTGCGGTCTGCCGCATGCTCCGGTATTCTCAAGATAATACAGTCGTAATCGATGCTCTCTTCAAAAGGGAGCAAACAACCATCCGAGAGCAGCACCGGGATCCTTCCCATTGAGAGCGTCTCAAAGAAACGATAGGAATTCTCTCCCGCTCCGCGCGGACAGATCACAAACCAGGACGACGCCAAACTTTCAACAAACAGCTCCCTTCGCTGCAGCCGCACATCCGGCTCTTCAAAACCATGGAATCGCTCAGATACCGAGATATGGACCCGCAGCAACGGCGACTGCTGTAGGCTCGCTACCACAGCACGCCTGACCGGACCAGACATCGCGTCGCCGATGAAACCGACAAAACTTACATCAAATCTAATCTTGT
Source organism: uncultured Geobacter sp. (assembly GCA_964576485.1). Lineage (GTDB taxonomy): Bacteria > Desulfobacterota > Desulfuromonadia > Geobacterales > Pseudopelobacteraceae > Trichlorobacter. The sequence continues at coordinate 3,075 of CAZNWF010000054.1, forward strand.
CCGGATCAAAGTGGCAACGGTCATGAAAATCCTCAACCGGATAGGGCAATGCACACGCCCTGCTGTCCTTGGTTGAGGGCTTGATACTCGCTCGAAAAAAACAGGATGGCATACCAAACGGCTCGCTGGAATCGTGGAGCGTCATAAACAGGTGCCGCTCTGCAGCATCTGCGTAATAGGGCAATTGCTGCAACCATACGGCAACGGACTGTACACCGGCACACTCAATCATCTCATCCAGCAAGTAGGGGAAGACGAAAAAATCGGCCTCGTCCGGACTTTCACTCATCACAAATAGATCTGCGTCATGCCGATAGCCAGCCCACAAAGGATTGGTGCGCCACTCATGGGAAATCGGGTGAAAGCGCCACTGTTTCGGGTCTATCCTCACCTCACACACCGGTTCCAACGGGGTTCCCAAGATCAGCGGCGCCAGTATGTAGCAGGCCTGCTCATCAAGGGAAAAATCAATCCCTGGGCGATAGCAGTACAACGTCACCGGACGTTTTGCCGCATCGGCCATTGTCGGGACCGTCACTGCTGCGGCATGCTCTACTCCTAATGCCTGTTTGTAGGCGGCTATCGTCTCTTCAACACAGCGCTCCCAACTGAATAGTGCGGCTCGCTTCAACGCACGTTGTGCCAAATCATCACGGAATTCGTGGTCCGTCGTCATCCGCACAAGGGCCTGACACAAGCCATCAATATCTCGCGGGTCAAGCATGATACCGGCGTCGCCAACCACCTCAGGCAATGATGAAGTATTTGAAGTTATGACCGGTGTGCCGCACTGCATTGCCTCAAGCGGCGGCAGGCCAAACCCCTCGTACAACGACATGTACACGAACACCTGTGCGCCGCTATAAAGCGGTGCCAATTCTTCGTCAGGCACATAGCCGGTTAAAACAATGCGCTTATGCAACTCGGGATTATTGTCTATCTCACTAAATATCCGATCAAAATCCCAGCCCTTGGTGCCCGTCAGCACCAGCCGTGTGTTGCCAATGGCGCCTTCCCTCACCAGACGGGCAAAAGCACGCAACAGGTGATCGATGTTTTTACGTGGTTCCAGCGTGCAGAGACTCAGGACGTAGGGAGCATCACCAAGATTGTATTTCTGCCTAACAGCCGACTGCTGCTGTAGATCAGTGCAGGGGTAAAAAATTGCAGGATCAGCTGCCAGATGAGTTACATGGGCAGACGCTCCATCCATTCCGAACACCAGGCAGAGGTCATCTTTGGTTGCATGCGAAATACACAGGGCATGATCGCCTGGCATAATACCGGCAAGGATGTTTGGCACAGGATTATAACGCCCCTGGAACAAGTCGGGAAACAAAACCGGGATCAGATCATAGACTGTCTGAAAACGGACTGCTGCATTTGTGTCAGACGGTAGCGGGTGAAACGGGGAGTGGAATATATCCGTAGGCGGGTAGTTGCGTTCATGGAACGGAACTTGGCTTAAATCCGGTTGTTCTGCCAGATATGCGCGGCATCCATCCATGGTGTGCGGCGCGGTCTCTGACACATGCTGGGTCGAACAGAAATGGAGCTCAACCTCGGGCGTGGCAGCCAATCCCTTAGCCAAATGCTCAACCACACGAAAGACACCGGTACGAGAGCTGGGATCATGCTGCGCTAACCCCAGCACGGAGATATCGAACAGCACGCTCACGGACTTGCAAGAAGATTTACAATTACGAGCCTTCTGGGGTTCTGTTCTGTTGTTCAGGAGCATCTGTTGCCATACCGCAAGAGTAGCTTCGCCGGTCTTCTCCCATGTAAATTGTGCCGCCTGTCTACGTCCTTTCTCTATCAAGGTTTGGCGCATAACTGGACTACAGAGCAACTTCTGCATGGCTGCTGTAATGCCCAAAGTGTTATCCGGATCGAACATTAAAGCAGCGTCGCCAGCCACCTCAGGGATGGAGGTAACATTGGTGGTGATCACCGGACAGCCGTTGGCCATTGCTTCCAATACCGGAAAGCCGAACCCCTCGAAGCGGGACAGAAAGAGCAGAGCAGTGGCTTCATGGTAAAGCGTTTCGAGTTCTTCACGGGAGGTAAAACCGGTAAAAATCAGATCCTCAATCCCATGTTCAGCAGCATAAAGGGCATTGGCCTTCATTTCCCCATCCATCTTGCCCACCATGACCAATTGTACGTCGAACTGTTGCCGGCAGACGGCGAATGCCTGGTAAGCCCCGGTGAAATTCTTGTGAGGCACATGAGACCCAACATGAAGAAAATAAGGCTTCGAAATACCGAACTTACGCTGCACGCCTTCAACAGCCAACGCAGTAGCAGTTTCACCAGAAAAACCCTTGTTCAGGCCCGCCATGATGGTAGTTATGCGGGTTGGGTGGATGTGCAGCCGGGCGACAAGGTCATTCCTGGTGAACTCCGAGATGGCCAGAAAACGGCACTCACTGGTAACGGCCTGGTCGAGGCGAGATATGTATGTCTGCTGCCGGTCGGGTGGCCAGCTGTCAAAATACACATGGAGCGGGATCAGGTCATAGAAGATAACGGTCATCCGGTTATGCGTGAACAGACTGAAAGGAGATTCGAACCCGGGAATCTCGTTCATCGGGTCACAGATATGCATGAGATCGACATCAGCCGGATGATAATCGCTTACATGGCGGAGTGATGTAGTGGGTTTCTCCAGCAGGCGTTCTATGTGGGAGTTTGATTCGAATGTGTGCGAATAGAGGATAAACGTGGCATCGGGCATGGCGCCCATGACAGCCGCAAGATGATGCAGTGCGTAGTGCCCGATGCCTCTGGCAACAGAGTCGGGGTAATAGAGGGTGCGAGCGTCAATGCCTATTGTTGGTTTCATACAAGCCGGTTTCCGCATAATCCTAGTAAGTATATGTAGGCCGGGAAGGGTGTGTCAGCGCCCCCAGCCAGCAGCCTGGCCCAGGTTTAACGGCCCACATGGCTACGGCACTGGCAACCGGCTGCAGGTCGTTATACGAAAGCCCTGCATCAGCTTTTCCTAGAATTGCAAGAATAGTGTTGAGCTCTTCCGGCGCCAATCTGCCGGAGGCGCCGCATACGTCAAGGTACCATTTGACGCTACCTGACAGGTGCCCGAACCACTCTAAAGCAACAGAGTCCAGTCCGGCACGGGTAAAGAGTTCTTTGATGCCCCAGGGTGTCGTATTGAAAAAATGATACGGTACCGCATGGAGGGGTTGCATGAATGCCGATTCTACATAGAGCATGCCCCCCGGCTTTAAAACGCGGGCAATTTCCCGGGCTGCCAGGAACGGGTCGCTCATGTGCTCCATTACGGCCTGACTGAAGACTATATCGAACGAATTATCGCAGAAAGGCAAAGCATGCCCATCTCCAAAAACATCGGGAAGCTCGAATGGAAGATACTCAAAACCGATTACCCGAGGGTCGCCAAAGGTACGGTCACCGGATCCGCAATCCAGTGCAAGGCCGTCGGACGGCAGCAGGTTAACGGCCCAGGTATAGGTGTCAGGATACCTGTTGCCACGGTTTAGAGGTACAGACGCCGGCCATGCTGTCTGTCCAAAAGCGGCATCGTACCCGGAAAAGCAGAAATGACTTTTCCGACCGTTAAGATTGCCAAAAGGAGCAGGGCGTACCATGATACGTGACACTTTGCCTGCCGGTCGGTTGCGATATATCGGGTAGGCGACAATTTCCGCCTGTCCGGCTCGCTGCGGGAATAGTTTGGTCAGGAACATTCCGTCAAGGAAGATTTCGACGATCCCGTTTTCCGGGCCCGACTCAATGCGCAGATCCACGTCCACCGCCGTGGTTTCGATGCAGAGTTCCCATTCCGATGTTCCCTCTGAATAGAGAGATCCACCGTAGCCTTCGGGGGTCCAGCCGAGGTGTTTTTCTGTGAGCCCTCTCGGAATGACTCCCCGTGAATTCCAGGGAACGCGTTTGTAGCTGTAGGGAACATTGCAGGAAGCAGATTCGGTAGGTATATTTGAATCCGTGCTGCGAATAAAATCCGCCTTGCCGAAGCGCAACTCTCCAACTTTTTTCCCGCATGGTACGCAAAAGAGAGGCCCACTTCTTTTTGTCGTCTGTTTCGGGTCAAAAGGGCTTTTACAATAAGGGCACGCTAACATAGTATTTATTGACACAATTTATACCTTTAATTTATTTGAACCATGACTTGCGCAATAATTTAAAAGAAAATAATTCTACGATATCAACTCAATATATGAGACCGCAAGTCCGAGGTTACGTCTGTCGTCATTATTCAATAACGTATGGGGACACCAGGTTCTATCAACTGATAACTCAATACTTAAAAATGATTTGTCAATATGATTTACAGGGATGCTGATTTGAATCTCTTTCCAATTGTGCTCATTGAATAATTCTTCAGAAATTTGCTCGCCCCATACGCTAATTGATAAAATAATACCATGAGGTTGAATCTCCGGATAGCCGCAATAGGCCTTGATTTTCAAGGTAGCAAACTCGGACCCTGGTTTTTGGAGAAATACACGGGCGGTCTTTCTGAAATGGCGTAAGTTTGGCGGCCAGTTCTCTGCAGGCAGCCATCCTTCACCTAATCCGAATTCTTTTTCTGGTTGCCCCGGAAACACACTGCTTGAAAGTTTCTCCCGGAGAAACGGGAATGAAAGTAGTGCCGATGCACTTAAAACGTCGTAATCACACCAAAGAACTGGATTACAGTGATAAAAAAAATTCTCATTCCATAAATCGTTTCTTCCGGCCGACAGGTACTGGTCCTCAATGCGTTTCTTGCCTTCAACGGACTCCATGAATTCTAAGACTTCTCGCTGAACCTGCTCTTTCTCTTGACAAATTTCCTCTCTGCACAAAGCCTCCGTGCGAGACACTCCGATCCAAGGATAACGCTCCGCAACAAAATCAGTTTGAGGATACATGTAGTTCTGCTCAATAACCTGATCGTAAAACCGTGTGCCGGGAAACGGGTACGCGATTGAAAAGCAGAACGTGTCCGGCAGGATCTCGGTGAGCAGTTCATAACTCTTTGCGATGGTTTCCCGCGTTTCGCCCAGATTGCCAATCATCAGTGATGCGTGGGTTTTGATGCCCGCTTGCCTGGTAAGCAGAAAGGCCCGTTTAAGCTCATCCAGGGTAATCCCCTTGCATATCCGTCGAAGCATTTCGGGGTCTCCTGATTCTACCCCGTAGAAGATCATCCAGACCCCTGCTTCCTTGGCTTTTGCCAGCAGTTCCGGGCTTACGAGCGTTTTGTTAGCCCTGAATACGACTTTGTACATGGCTTTTCTGTTGAGGCCTCTCTCGATCAACAGGTTGCAGAGACTGAAAAAATAATCGGGAGAGCAATTCAGTGTGTCATCCTGAAAGAAAACTTCTCTGACTCCTAAATTGTCCACAAGATATTCAATTTCACAGACAACATGTTCAACTGACCGCATGCGAATACTGGCGCCAAAAACGGCATTTGAACAGTACGTGCACTTGAAGGGACAGCCACGTGTTGCCATGATATGGATGCTCGGCTTGGCCCGGGAAGGGAATGTTGCCGGATATTTGGTAATAAGCTGCTGAACCAGATCATAGGCAGGATAGGGTATGGAATCCAGGTTTTGAATTAACGGTGCTTGGGCCGTCTGCACCGGATGCCCATTAACGCCTTTGTAGAGTAAAGATGGTACATGATCCAGGGGAATATCCCCGAGCAAGTGGTCCAGAAAACGTGAAAACGCAATTTCCCCTTCGCCATAGACGGCTAGATCAACAAGGGGCACATCATCAAAAATCTTTTCTCGTCTGGCAGAAGAATGTGGTCCGCCAGCAATAAAAACAGTCGTTGGCAGCTCTTTGCGAAGTGCCGGGAGCTGTTGATTGAAGATGCGCACATATGGAGTTGTCAATGAAAATGCGAGCACATCGGGAGAATGTGCTTTAATGGTGCGAAGCGTCTCCTCAAAAGAAAACGGTTCATTTTCCGAATCCACATAGGCGACTTCAAACCCCTTGTCACGTGCGATAGCGGCCAAAATCAATAAGCCTGTGGGCGGATAAACCCCAAGCTTCATTCCATAGGTGGAATGACTGTCTGGCAGCCAGAAAACAACTTTCTTTCTTGCTTTCACTGGGGGTTGCTGCATTTCCTCTGCAATTCGAGGCTCCGGATGTGGTTCTCTTGACGGGCCGCAATAGTCGGCAGTGCCAATGGATATCATTGATACAGCTAAACCAAGTAGTCGGTGATCACCATTATTCAAATAGTCATGAGGGCACCAGGCTTTGTCGACAGCAAACTCAAGGCATATAAAAGAATCCATATCATTTTGAATAGGTAGTTTAGCAGAAATAGTTACCCATTCATTTTTTACAAATAGTTGCCTATGAATAACATGACCCTTTGTTGATATCGTAAAAGTTACATTGTCATTCAAGATATCAAGGTAACCACTGTATGCAATAATCGTAAGTACGGCATGGTCTGTTTCCGGTTTTTTTAGAAAGACCCGTGCTCTATGACCGAAATGTCTCAAGTTCGGCGGCCAATTTTCAGGAGGCAGCCACCCCTCTCCCAATCCGGAATCTTCAACGCCGAGCATAATCTTATAATTGAGGCGATCTCTAATAAAGCGATACGAAGCTAATACATGACTATTCAACATTTCATAGTCAACCCAGAGGACGGGATTTTCGTGATAATAAATATTTTCACTCCAAAGGTCTTCACGCCCCAGTCCCTCGTATTGCCTATGAATACGTTCAAGCCCTTCCTTCGAGTGCAAAAATGCAAGAACGTCTCTCTCCATACAGTCTTTTGCCAGGCGTATCTCTTCTCGATCCATTTCAACGGTACGTGAAATACCGCGCCATGGATAATGCTCGTCTACAAAATCACGATGTTCATACATAAGTCCATTTTCGATAACCTGATTATAGAATTTGGTCCCTGGAAATGGATATGCGATTGAGAAACAAAAAGTATCAGGAAGGAGTTCGGTAAGTAATTCAAAGCTCTTTGTGATGGTTTCCTTGTTTTCTCCAATATTGCCGATCATCAACATGGCGCGAGACTTTATTCCCGCCTGTCTTGTAAGCAAGAATGCACGTTTGATTTCATCTAACGTGATACCTTTTTGAATCCGGCGCAGCATGTCGGGATCACCAGACTCAACCCCATAATAAATCGTCCAGATGCCGGCTTTTTTGGCAACTTCCAGCAATTCTTTGGTCACAAGTTTTTTGTCTGCTCTAAAGACAACTTTAAATACTGCGTTATCATTAAGTCTCTTTTCAATCAAGCGATTACAAAGACTTATAAAGTATTCTGGATAGCAATTGAGGGTATCATCCTGAAAAAATATTTCACGAACTCCTAAACTATTAATCAAATATTCTACTTCACTCACCACGTTATCAACAGATCGCATACGGATGCTTGTACCAAAAACAGCATTTGAGCAGTAAGTACATTGATATGGGCAACCTCTCGTTGCCATAACACTAAAACTTGGTTTGGCCAGTGTTGGGAACGTGGCAGGATAGCGATCTATAAGGTGCTTTACCAAATCATATGCCGGAAGATGAATGCTGTCCAAATCGGTAATGGGAAGAGCTTTGGCCGTCAATGTCACATTATTGTTATTGTCTTTATAAATCAGAGATTGGACCTGGTTGATCGGGATATCACCGGCAAGATAATCTATAAAGTTTGAGAAGGCGATTTCGCCTTCACCGTATATTGCCGCATCTATATAGGGCACATCGTCAAATATTTTTTCTTTTCGAGCAGAAGGGTGTGGGCCACCCGTCAGAAAAAAAGTTGCGGGCAGCCATTCGCGGAGTTCAGGAAGCTGCCGGTTAAATATCCGCACATACGGCGTCGACATGGAAAACGCCAATATATCCGGGGCATGGGTAACCAGAACTCGTTTTGTGTCTTCCAGGGATAAATGCTCATTTTCTGAGTCTACGAAAGCTACATCAAGTCCCTTTTCACGAGCAATGGAGGCCAGGATCAGCAGCCCCATAGGCGGATAGCCACCAAAATTGAGGCCGTATGTGGAATGGCTTTCAGGCACCCAGAAGACGATTTTCTTTCTCCGCGTGGGTGGTTGCATGGTCCTGGGCGAATCAGCCGTTGCTGCGTGGTCATCAACTATAGTAATTGACCGAACAGCCAGCCCCAGTTCTCTGGTATCTCCGTCGTGATTGTAGCTATCAGGAACCCATGTCCTGTCAACAGAAAGTTCTATGTTGAGAAATGGGTACCTGCAATCTTTAGGCAGTTCCATTTCAGCGTTCATCCAGTCTTCACGGGTAAAGTCAAAACCCCCTATCGGCTGCCCCCAAAGTGACACTGTTAAGGTTACAGGTTTTTGTTGCATACTTTTGTTGCTGCAGAACGCCGAAATTTTCAACATGGTACTTTCACCAAGTGGTTTCGCCAGAAACACTCGGGCATGCTTACCGAAATGTCTCAGTCGTGGCGGCCAGTTTTCCGGGCTTAGCCACCCCTCGCCAAGACAGGGTTCCGAGTCCCCGAGCAAGATTCCGGTAGTCAATTTTTCCACAAGATGTGGACGTTCCAGCAGATATGAGGCGCTAACAACAGAAACATTTTTCACTGGCAGGCGTAGTCGTTCGGGACAGATGTCAGTCATGAACTCATCTGCCACGCTGCCATTATTCAACCACTCTATGACAAAGCGGGCAAAACGGGCTTCAGTGACTTCGGGTGCAAACTGCGCTGCGTAATTTCTGGTGTTTTCCGCATAGGCCCTGTAACTGTCGGCCCCGGTTCCTCTCCAATCGGCTGTAAGAACACGTTTTGAGTCCTCGGTAATTGCCAGGACCAGGCCTGCCACATCACCGGTCGACACAAGGGTCGCCAGACCTCCCGAGATGGCGGGCGTATTTGAGTTCTCGTACACGATGACCCTGCAGCCACTGGCAAAGGCTTCGAGTATCGGCACACAGAACCCTTCATGCCGCGTTGGCAGAACAAACAGGTCAGCCCGAGCCAGCAGAATTTCTTTTTGGGCGTCCGATGCATTGCCGTGGATCCTGGCTGTGATACGCCCGTAAAAATCCTGTTGCAACTTAACTGTTTCGCTGCTCAGCATTTCAACCATCGCAGCATCAGAGATCGCCAGGTTGCCAATCAGGTCAAGCTCAAAGCGCAGGTCAGCAGTAGAAGCAAGCACCTGGCGTACAGCGGTGAGCAATTCATTAGGCCCTTTCGAGCTGACAAAACGGCCGATGAAGACAATCCGGACGGTATTGTCGCCAAAACTGGGCTTCTGTCCGGGACACGGCGCCGTAATACGCGCTGAAAGATGCAGGACTGTGGCAGGGGTATTTATTCCGGCATCGCGCAGCACCTTGAAATTGGTGGCGCTGTCGCAGACCACATGGTCGGCCCAGCTTATGTTGGCCATCTGCACGAACGACTTGTCTATGGTTTCCTGCTGCTCAGCGGAAACAAGCTCCCTGGGGGTTATGTTGTGGAACACCACCAGCTTTTTGATATGTTGGGGTACGAGGGGAAGCAGATTGAAGAGCGGGTAGTAAATGCCGAAATGGAATACGACCAGGTCACTTGCCTGGAAATGTGGATCATTGATGATATCGGCAATAGTGCCAACCAGGCGGTGCGGCAGGTTTATGCCGGTGCACTGATAGGTAAAGATACAGAGCTCGTGCACTCCGTAACGTTGCAGAGCTCTGAATTCATCACAGACGGCGTTGGATATAGCGTCATTTGCAAGACAGATCCCGGTTATAAATGAAACACGCAAAGCTTTTGAGGGCGCCGCGACAGCAGGAACCTCTCCTCTGCCGTCACCACCAGCGGGAGGAATGGGTGTAATGCCGTGCCTGCGCTGATGGCGCTGGATAGCCGCATCAAAGACAGCTTTACTGTTGATTGCCATTTTGTCGGCGGTAAATCTTTCTTCGAAGATCTGCCGGCCACGTTTGCCCCACTGGCTTCTGAGGTCTGAAGATTCAAGCAGGCGCAGAACCGCCTGCGCAAGCGCAAGTACATCGCCTGGCGGAATCAGCAGACCGTTCCCCTCATGTTCAATGATCTCGGGCATGCCGCCGGCGAGGCAGCCGATGACCGGTTTGCCGGCGCGCATGGCTTCCAGGAAAATCAGGCCGAATGATTCATAGCGGCTGGGGCTGGTGAAAATGTCACAATCAGCATACGCCTGTATCAAGGCTGCATCGTCGGCCTTACCCTCAAATCGGACATGGTTGCCAAACCGCCGGCCGGCATCACTTCTCTCAAACATCTGGCGATACGTAATGCCTTCAGGCCCCGGAATGGTGTCATCACCTATTATCCGGAAAATGACATCAGAGGTTTTGCCCAGGATCAATGGTACTGACTGCAGCAGGACATCGATACCCTTGCGGTGCTCAAGGCGCCCGACGAAGAGTACTGTGAGAGTTTTGCCCGTATTTGGTGTAGTGACACGGTACGGTATATCTACCATGCCCAAATGAGCGACAACGGCCTGCTCTTCGGCAAAATTCATCCGGTAGGCGCGTTCGATGTCGCTGCGTATGGTGGCACTTATCGAGCGGGCTGCATCGCATTCCATGAGCAGTTCGCGCTCAAGGTTGAGCATGGGAGTACCAAAGCAGGCCATCCATTGCGGGTCCGAGCTCAATTCCGGATGTGACTCAAGCCAGAAGAGCAGAGACGTCTGCAGGCTGACGACCAGCGGCCACTCTCCATGAAGCAGAAAGGCGGCTCCCTGGCAGTCCCATATCGGCGTCTCGACAACATGGACGGTATGATGCGAGGCGATGCGGTGCGTCTCTTCCAGCGCAATTGCAGACCACTGCCAGATCTGGGGTGGGATGCCTCTTTGCAGGGCCGGCGCAGAGTGGTCTAGCGGGCGCATTACAAGACGGTGGACCCAAACCCCCTCCTCCAGGTCCACCCGGTTTATATCGTGGCTTTCGGCAATGACATGGACGTTGTTGCCCTGGGCAGCAAGCGCTACAGCCAGGTCTTTGTTGAAGGTGGCAATGCCGCCCGCCTGTCCCGGAGGGTAATCCTTGGATACCAGCACCACAGTTCGCCGCCGTGAAAGGCGGGCCACTTGGTCCTGGTTCAGGGCTTGCAAAAAAGGCAGGCTGTGTTTATCGATCGTATCCTGAGTAATGAGTTTGCGCCCTGGCGTCAATCCACGCTGCAGGCCGTCTTCAAGGGCTTTTTCAATCTCGTCGGTATACATCTGCCGGGATGACTCCGGAAGATTGCCATGGACGATATGATATTCCACATCTTCCTGGTGGGAGATGGAAAACTTCAGTGCATCAACGATGATATCCCTCAACGGTGCCACGCCACGGCCGTTCTTCAGGGAGAAGTAGATCTTGTTTTTGACTACGGGGTAGCGATACTTGGTAATCAGGTTTTCATCCCGGATATGGCTGGGCAGGAACTTGTGATGCACATAGGCATCAGGCAACTGGCGGACGATATAGCCGGCGTCTCCCATCCTGAGGCATACGTCGGTTTCGTCGAGATAAAATTCGAACTCTTCATCAAAACCGCCAATTTCAATCAAGGTAGAACGGCGAAACGATGTATTGGTCCCCTGCAGATAAGGAAAGCGCGGTGAACCGGGATAATTGAGCTCCGGCGTCGGTTCGGTCAGTTGCCACTGGGCGTTGCCCAGGCGATCGGCGGTGCTGTACTGGTACTGGAAATTGTAACCGGTATGGTCATATACCTTGCCACCAGTAGCCCCGACTTTTTCGCTTTCATATCCGGCGGCGAGTTGCCGAAGCCATTCAGGCTCGGGCAGGGCATCGTCATCGATAAAAGCAACCAGTTCTCCGGCTGCGGCAGCGATGCCAATGTTCCTCGAAACGGAAAGATTCCTGACCGGGCAGTCGAGTACCTTGATGCGGTCGGGAAACTCTGCAAGCACCTGTGTAGTGTGATCGGTGGAAGGACCGTTTACCACGACAATTTCAAACCTTGGATAGTCGAGTTGCAGCAGTGCCATGATGGTATGCCGAAGCCCTTCAGCCCGGTTATAGGTATTGATGACTACCGAAAATGAGGGAAAATCCTGTGAGGTGCCCATGTGGTGACTTCTCCCGTATCGGTCAGTTTCGCAGCGCTTTGATCTCGAATTCGAAGCAACTGCCGTTGCGCCGGCCTGCTGCCATTACTTCTATCTGAACGAAGCCTGCTTCGCGGAGCAGGTGTGTAAGTGATTCCGGCGTGAACAGATTGAAATGGAAATCGCCTTCATATTCCTGGGCGCCATAGAGTGCTTCCCGCAAATCCTTGTAAGCAAAGCGCCCTTTCTCAAACTCTCGGATCATGGCATCTCCGTCCGGCACAACGGCCCGGAACGTGCCACCTGGCTTGAGCAGTCTTCGCCAATAGGGGAGCAGTTGACGTCGCAGCTGTTCTTCCGGGAAGTGCTCAAGAAAATGGGAGGAAAATATTTCATCAACCTGCGCATTACCAAACGGCAGGCGATCAGCCTCGGCAACGATGTCCACCCCAGAGACTTCGCGCATATCAATGTTAAGATAGTCGGGCAGGGGGATATGACCGCATCCCAGGTTAAGTCGAATCTTCTCCTGTTGTGCATTGGCCAGTTTCTCCGCATTAAGCACCTTGGTTGCAACCTCCAGTGCTGGAGATACCGATATTTTGTCAGCATAGCGAAGTTCATACATCAATTCACGGCGGACAAACTCCACCCGTCCCAGCAAGTACTGAACAGTGACCTGTAGATCAGGGTCTTCTACCCCAATTTCTGTCTGCACCTGACGATGGTTCAGACGCGAGATTGTATCTGCCATCCTTTCCATAGTCGTTTCAAGTGTAGTAAGCCGATTGTGGTTGTTCTCGCAATACTTGTACAAGGTCGTTAGAAGTTGGTGCAATTCTCCAGGGTTGTTGGTGTTGTGATTCATGGTTATTCCCCTTAGAGGTTTATTGATGTTGGATTGCTGAATTTGCTGTGGTTACATTGACGTTGCGAGAATGTGTTGATGTAAGGAATATTTAGCCAGTAATGGACTCCGCAATCCGCTGGTGTTTTTTTCTTCTGCCTGCGGAACATAACCCAGGGCCTTGTAAAAGATAACCCAGGGGCCATTAGACGCTGCGCGCTTGTCTCCAGCGGACAGCACGGCAAGATCACCGAACGGGTATTCAAGGTGCAGATCAATCCGCACGAAACCGCCGTTTAGCAAAAACAGATCAATCTCAGCGATCTGCTTATGATCATGGAATATCTTCACAAAACCGCTCCAGGCGTGGCCCCAGAACAATAGGGAAATCTCTTCGGCGAAAACCGAACAGGTGATTGAAGTGCCCGGCGACAGATTTACTCCATTTACCTCGCCGAAAAGGTTTTGCACCTGCGAATCACCCCGAATCTGAAAAGACGGGTGACTCCACAGGTACTCTCTACGGGTCAGGTTTTTTTTGTTCGTGTGGTATTTCTGCTTATTGACCGTGGCAACGGCAATCATTCCGGAGGCTAATTCCGGGAAATTTTCGGCGCGCCTCTGAATGAGGTCAAGGATTTTGCTGTCTTCCAGCGTTGTGTCAAGCAATGGCCCGATGGTTGTGTCGTATCCGACAACCTCCTTGATATCGAAGAAAATGTCCAATTTTTCGACAAACTCCCCGTAGTTCATCAGGGCGATGTGCTCGTGGCCGGCAGCATATGGCAGCTTATGGACAAGATAATTGAGGGCGTCACGGTTTGGTGTTGTCAGTATAACCGTTGCTCCATCCTTGCAGACTCTCGCGATGTGCTGGAGAAACACCTCTGGTTTGCGGACATGCTCGACAACTTCGCCGCCGAAAAAGATATCTACGGTCGAATCCCGTAACGGTATGGCATCACCATCACTGGTGGCGTAGACAACTCGTTCAGTCAACTCTTCGGCTGTTGTTTCCCGGGCTTGTGCCAGGGCAACGGCGGAAATGTCAAAACCGATGCAGGCCGACGCCTGCTGCAGTTTGGGGTAAATACAGGCAAACCCCCATGGGCCGGTGCCGAAATCAACGGCAACCTTTCCCTCCAGAGAACCCAGTTCAATCCGTTCGAGGAGTGCCATGCGCCTGAAATGGCCGGATTTGGTAATGGCTGGCAGGCTGTCGAAATCATAGATGTCTTTCCCCGACTTTTTAAATTCTTCATCGTGAAAGGCTTTCAACTCGGGCGATGTATCAGATTCCGTTTCTGCGGCAACATCCACTCCGATGCTATCGAAGGTTATGGCGAGAGAGAAGTCTATCACTCCTTCTTGAAAGGAATAGCCGTAGATTGAACCAGGTGTTGTGAGAAATGTTGAGTCATGTGACAGTTCAAGTTGCAATTCTGTCCGAGGGTCAACAAACAGCTCTAAGATTGCTTTCATTATTCAACCGCCATCAGAGAATTGAATATCTTCTTATGAAGAAGAAAATCGGCATACAAATCAGCTAACATAAGTGGTCATCATCTTAACAACATCATGCATATGGCACTTTGAAGCCCACCGCAGATTTTTCTCTGCCTTTGCAGGATCACCGCAACTCACCATGATCTCCGACGGACGAAGCAGCGATGGATCGCTGACCACATGTCTCCGCCAGTCCTGATCGAATGCAGCAAAAGCGGCTGCGACAAAGTCCTCTAGGGTATTGGTCTCACCCGTAGCAATCACATAATCCTCAGGACAATCCTGTTGCAGCATCAGCCACATGGCTTCGACATATTCCGGTGCCCATCCCCAGTCCCGAGCAATGGATATATTCCCTAAATGGAGCTTTTCCTGACTCCCGTCCGCAATTCGCTTGGCTGCCTTGATGATCTTCTGGGTGACAAAACGTTCGGGGCGCAGAGGGGATTCGTGGTTGAAAAGGACGCCGGTGCAGGCAAACAGGTTATAGGCCTCACGGTAATTGGCCACCTCCCAAAAGGCGGTGGCCTTGGCTACGGCATATGGGCTGCGGGGGCGGAAGGGGGTGGACTCATCGGCAGGCTGGCCATCGGTGTTGCCAAAACACTCGCTGGAACCGGCACTATACAGCCTGACCGGGCGACCCAAGAAGCGGATCGCCTCCAGCAAGTTAAGGGTGCCGACACTGATGCTTTCCAGGGTTTCAACCGGTTGTTCAAAGGAGAGCCCGACCGAGCTCTGTCCTGCCAGGTTATAGATCTCGTCAGGCTGCACCTTGGCCAGGACCTGCAGAACGCTGCGAAAATCGTTAAGCGCCATGGAGTGGCAACTGATCTGCTCTTTGATGCCAAGGGTGATCAAATTCGGGAAGTTGGTAGCTTGGGCGTCACGGGCGGTGCCGTGCACCTGATAGCCCTTTTGCAGCAGCAGTTGTGCCAGATAACTGCCATCCTGCCCTGATACTCCGCAAATAAGCGCTGTTTTGGCCATGGGGAATGTGCCTTCTGTCGATAGAATGGTGGCACTGCGACACTGCGTACTATAGTCCCGCTAATGCCTCACGTAGTTCACGGTTCCAGGGTTCAATTTCCAGGGCCTGCCGGTAAAAGGTTTTCGCTTCATCAGGTCGGCCAACGGCCTGACAGATCTGGCCCAATGCAGCCAAAACTTCAATATCGCGGGGATTCTGCTGGAACAACTCGAGATAAATCCGGATGGCGTCA
>CAZNWF010000055.1:0-13934 GCA_964576485.1 uncultured Geobacter sp.
GCATCTCAATACTTCTGGCCGATGACAGTATTACTATCCAGAAAGTCGTCGGAATCATTTTTGGATCTGACGACTATACCCTTACCGTTGTTGATAACGGCAAGGCCGCCGTGCAGAAAGCACAGGAACTTCAGCCGGACGTGCTGCTGATAGATGCCCTGATGCCAGGTATGAACGGCTATGAGGTCTGTGAGGCGATCCGTAAGGATACTTCCCTTGCAACCAAGCCTGTTCTTCTGTTAACCGGTTCTTTTGAACCGTTTGATGAGGACAAGGCCCGTCAGTGCGGCGCTGATGATCATATTGTGAAGCCGTTTGAATCCCAGCAGATTGTTGCCAAGGTGCAGGAGTTGTATCAACTTGGCCGTAATCGTGCCGGTGGCGCCCCAGCCCCAGCTCCAGAAGTTGTACCGGTTGTAACTGCCCCGGAGCCCGAATTTACTCCTGAATCAACAATCTCTTTTGAGCCAACCCCTGAGCCGATGGTTGCATTTGAGGCACCCGTGGCAGAACCGGCGCCAGCTCGTTCTGCTGATGACCCCTGGGGCGCTTTTACCCAGCAGCCAGCTGCACCTCCGGTGGTTGAAACGCCGTTTGCTGCTCCCCTTGAGCCTGCTCAGCCTGCAGTAGTGGCTCCGGCCGCTGAAGTAGCCTTTGCAGCAGCTGCAGTGCAGCCCCAGGCTGACAATATTGGTGCTTCATGGATCCCTGACGGGGAACAGACCTTTGAATTCCGCGAAGAAGAGATTGCCCCAGCGCCTTTCACGGTTACTGATGAACCCGCTGTAGCTGAAGCTGCACCGGCTTTCAGCCCTGACGCCTTTGAACCAATAGCCGCCGTTGAACCGGCTGCTGAGCCGCCTGTTCCAGCTGTTGCTCCTGAGACCTCTCCAGCACTTCCGGTTGCTGCTGCTGGTGCTGTTACCCTGACTGACGACCAGTTGAAGGAAGCTCTCATGGCAGCATCAAAAGAAACCATTGAGCGGATTGTCTGGGAAGTGGTGCCGGATCTGGCAGAGGCAATGATCAAAGAAGCCATCAAACGGATCACTGAGGCCAAGTAGGCTTCGCTACATAACGATTACAATGGGGATGGCAACATCCCCATTTCTATTTTGCGTGGAGGAAACCGATGATCAGACAGGCGATTGCTAAAGTGGTTGAGCTGCATGACCTGAGCGAAGGCGAGATGATTGAGGTGATGAATCAGGTCATGTCCGGTGAGTGTACCCCGGCCCAGATCGGGGCCTTTATCACAGCCTTGCGGATGAAGGGTGAAACCATTGCAGAGATCAGCGGTGCAGCCCGGGTCATGCGTGAGCGAGCCACCCCGATCAGGGTTGGACGTAACGTTCTGGATATTGATCGCGATGATATTAACCTTGATCAGGAGACCATTCTTGATGTGGTTGGCACTGGCGGTGACGGTACCAACACCTTTAATATTTCCACCACCGTTTCCTTTGTGGTCTCGGCCTGCGGCGTCAAGGTAGCCAAGCATGGTAACCGTTCTGTCTCCTCTGCCTGTGGTAGCGCTGATGTCCTTGAAAAGCTGGGGGTTAATCTGGATATCACCCCGGAACAGGTTGAACATTGTATCAATGAGATCGGTATCGGCTTCCTGTTTGCTCCGGCCCTGCACGGCGCCATGAAGCATGCCATTGGTCCCCGGCGCGAGATCGGCATTCGTACCATCTTTAACATCCTGGGGCCGCTGACCAACCCGGCCAATGCCGATTGTCAGGTGATGGGGGTCTACCGGGAAGAACTGGTTGGAAAAATGGCCGGTGTGCTGCATCGCCTGGGCTGTAAACGCGGTTTTGTGGTACATGGCCGGGATGGTATGGATGAAATCACTCTGACCGGTGAAACAGCCGCTGCTGAAGTAACCCCGGATGGTGTTCGGCTGTTCACCATCACGCCGGAACAGTTCGGTTTTGAGCGCTGCGATATGGCTGCCTTGCGTGGTGGCGATGCCGTTGCCAATGCAATGATTGTTCGTGCTGTTCTGGAAGGTGAGCAAGGCCCCCGGCGTCAGATTGTACTGATGAATGCCGCGTACGGTTTGCTGGCATCCGGATGTTGTGCCACACTGGCTGAAGGGGCTACCCTGGCTGCGCAGGCCATAGATTCCGGTGCTGCGTTGATGCAGATTGAAAAGCTGGTCACACTCACCAACTAAGAGGACCAAGATGAGCTCTACCCCTGATATCCTCAAAACCATTGTTGCCTATAAAAAGGAAGAGGTCGCTACAGCACGTTTGGCAGCCTCAATAGATGAACTGAAGGTCAGAATTTCCGATCTTGAAGACACGCCACGCGGATTTGAACGCCACTTGCGTGAAGCAGTCGCTTCGGACTGGACCGCCATTATTGCCGAGGTTAAGAAGGGGTCTCCCAGTAAAGGGATAATCCGCGAGGATTTTGATCCCCTGGAGATTGCAGAGATTTATCAGAACAACGGTGCAACCTGTCTGTCGGTACTGACCGATGAAAAGTTCTTTCTCGGTCACCTGCGTTTTCTGGCCCTGATCCGTGAACAGGTCGGACTGCCGATGCTGCGAAAAGATTTCATCATTGATCCGTTTCAGGTCTATGAAGCCCGGGCCGCTGGTGCCGATGCTGTTCTGCTGATCGCCTCCATCCTGGAACCGCAGCAGATTGTTGATCTGGCTGGTATCGCCCGCTCAGTGCATCTGGATATCCTGCTGGAGGTGCATGATGAAGCCGAGATGGAGATCGCCTGCAACACCGACATCGGTCTGATCGGTGTCAATAACCGCAACCTGCGCAGCTTTGTTACCGATCTGGGCACCACTGAACGGCTGGCCAGGATGCTACCCACCGGACGTTTGCTGGTGGCTGAAAGTGGTATCAATAACCGGGCCGATATTGAGCGATTGCAGGCAGGCGGCGCCGGTGCTTTCCTGATTGGCGAATCCCTGATGCGGGAAGAAGATATCGGCGCAAAACTACAAGAGCTGCTCTCCTAGAATCTGCACCATGTCGATTGTTCATGTTGTCTTCAATCCAAGCTCTGGTAGCTACTCTTCCCGTAAAGCAGAACAAATTCTCACCCAACTCAGGGCTGCCGGGCTTGACCCGCAGCCCGTGCTTCCCCAAAATCTTGCAGAATCCATGCATGCAGTCGCAGAACTCTGCAAACAGTCCCTACCACCCACCATCATCGCTGTCGGCGGCGACGGCACCGTCAACACCGTTATCAACAGCATGTCGCAAGGCAGCGCAACCCTGGGGATTATCCCCTTGGGCACTGCCAATGTCATGGCCCACGAGCTGGGTATCTGTTCCCAGCAGGATGCCATTGCACGGATCGCCCGTGGCACGCTGCGCCCTTTTTCTGTGGGCGAAGCCAGCTCTGCTGCCGGTACCAGGCGTTTTGTCCTGATGGCCGGTATTGGTGCTGATGCTGCAGCTGTGGCCGATGTCCGTTCCTCTGAAAAGCGCTTGTTAGGGAAGGGGGCTTACGTACTGGCAGGTCTGCGTCGCTGCCTTAAATGGGACAACCGCCTGATAACCATCAACTGTGCCGGACACATACGCAGCTGCAACAGCCTTATTGTCGCTAATGCCGCCCACTATGCCGGCCCTTATCGTCTGGTGCCCCAGGCCAACCTGTTTGATGCACAGCTGGTGGTAGCGCCTTTGCCCTTTGCCGGTCCGCTGGGTATGCTTCGTTTTACTGCCGCCCTCTTTCTACGGGGCAGGTATGAAGCACCTGATGCCGTGAATAGCGGAGAAGATATAATCAGTATCACCGGAGATAAACCGGTCCAGCTGGATGGCGACTCCTTTGGCACCGCGCCACTCACCATTCGGTTGATACCTGACTTTAATAACCTGATCGTATAGAACCGACCGGCCCGTTTTTAAAAGACGGGCTTTTTTATTGCTGAATCTGAAAATGACCTAGTTGGTCATGCTGCCGTGCCAGGGTGAAAACATGCAAAGAGTAATTGTTATAGATACCGAAACCACCGGCCTGTCCGTCAGAAATGGTGGACGGGTGATCGAGATCGGCGCGGTTGCCATGGAGAACGGACAGATCACGGCTGAACTGGCAACCCTGATCAACACCGGTACTCCCATCAGCTACGGTGCGTTCCGGGTACATGGCATCTCTGAACAGATGCTGGCAGGCAAGCCCACACCGGCAGAGGTCTGGCCCTGGTTTATGGAATTTGTGGGCGAAAGTCCGCTGGTGGCGCACAACGCCCCCTTTGACCGTGCCTTTGTACACCATGAGCTGGGGCTGTTGGGAATGCCGCTTGTCAACCCCTGGCACTGCACCTTGCAACTTTCACGCAGGAAACTGCCCAGGATTTTTAACCATCGTTTGGAAACGGTTTACCGACATCTGTTTGGTGGATTGCCGGAAGATGTACAGCAACACCGGGCGCTGGACGATGCCCGGATGGCGGCGCAGATCTGGATGAAGTTGCAGTAAAAAAACTGAGACCCTGGACGCTATTTGGGTAGGGTTGGGTGGTAGGGTGGCGATCGGGCAGCGCAATTATTACGAGCGGATCATCCGGAATAAGCACGAATTATCCGTCATCCGTTATTATATCCGCTATAATCCGCTGCAGTGGGCGGAAGACAGGGAAACCCCGGATGGATTATGCGGGGATACATAGGGGCGACCCCGAATGGTTGCCTGCCTTTTTGTGGGGGGGGACATGATACCGCAGGTGCAATGCATGAATTGCCCTTCCGGTGGTTTGTTTACCAATGACCGAGAACTTCTGGAGTGCTCGGCTTACGGGTTGAAGGAAGATGTTACTGGCGGTGGTGTATTGATTGCCTACCGAGACGAAGCAGGAGATTCTGATACCGGCTTACGGTTTCTGGAACCGGATGATGATGGGATGAGTATCTGTCCGGGGTGCGGGGGTCGGTGAAGGGAAAGTGGTTGTAATGAGTTATCTTGCCCACAGTAAGAACAATTATGGACAGACGCACACAGCACAAGAACATTTGGCTGAAGTTGCGCGGCTCGCTACTGAATTTGCTCACGAATCACCTTGGAATAGTGAGGCTACAGTTGCTGGCTTTCTTCACGATCTCGGCAAATATGCTGATCTTTTTCAGCTCCGTTTGCAGGGGAAGGCAAGTGGGCTTGACCACTGGTCTGCCGGAGCATGGGTCGCTTTAAGCGAATATCAGGCTGTTGCTGCTGCACTAGCGATTCAGGGGCACCATATAGGACTTCAGCAGGGTGGCCTGCAACACCTTAGAAAACTGGCTGAACCTCACCCACCACAATTACAGTTAAGTGATCCAGATATTGGACATCTCAAGCTACGTGCTGCTTCAGACGGAATAAATATCTCCAAGCCGGAGCATTGCATATTTACACCGCCAGCTATTTTTCATAAACCATTGGCAGATATGTTTGATGTACGAATGTTGTTCTCCTGTCTGACAGATGCCGATTTCCTCGACACTGCAGCACATTTTGAAGGGATGGGCAGGGACAAAGGGTCACTACTGGATGCCAGCGAGGCGTTGCAGGCATTAACAGATTTCATGAACAATTCTGTCCGCAATTCCTCGAAGGCGGATCAAAGTGTGTTGGATGCCAGAAATCTTCTCTGGGAGATGGTTACTGCTGCTGCTGATCGTCCTGCTGGTTTGTTGACCTTGACTGCACCGACCGGCAGCGGCAAAACGCTGGCAATGCTGAAATTTGCATTGGAGCATGCAGTCCGCAACAAGCTGAAAAGGATTGTCCTTGTCGTTCCATTTCTATCAATCATCGAGCAGACAGCAGGGATCTATCATTCAGTTTTTCATGATTACCCACCCAATTACGTTCTGGAACATCACAGTATGGCAGGTTTGGGAAGTGAAGAAGTCAAAGATGACGCAGAAGCTGAAAATGAGCGTGCTCGCCGCCTGCTGTCGGAAAATTGGGATGCTCCTATCATCATAACTACCAATGTTCAATTACTGGAGTCGCTCTTTTCCAACCGACCATCGACCTGCCGCAAGCTCCACAACCTGATGGAGTCGGTTATCATGTTCGACGAGGCCCAGACATTGCCGCAGGCCCTCGCCGTACCCACTCTGGCTGCGTTGTCACACCTTTCTGCTGCATACCGGTCAACTGTGCTCTTCGCCACTGCGACTCAGCCCGCTTTTGATACGCTTGACTATGCAGTGTCTGCAAAAGTTCCTAGTGGATGGCATCCGGTGGAAGCCGCACCGGATCACGCAGCGCTTTATCAAGCGTTATGGCGATATGAGGTGCTTTGGCCTGATGATGGTGAAACCAAGGATTGGCTATTGCTTGCGGATGAAATTCGAAGTGAAGAACAGGTTCTTTGCGTAGTGAATCTTAAAAGCCATGCCCAGGCGTTACTGGATGAACTGAAAAATGACGATGGGATATTCCATCTATCCACGAATCTTTGCCCACTGCACCGGCGTATGGTTTTGGAGGAGGTTCGTTATTGCTTAAAAAACGGACTTCCCTGCCGCCTCATATCCACCCAATGTATCGAGGCTGGCGTTGATGTTGACTTTCCGATTGTGTACCGCGCCCTGGCTCCGCTTGATGCCATTGCCCAAGCTGCCGGGCGCTGCAATCGGGAAGGGCGACTCACCGATGACAGCGGTAACCGCAAGAGGGGTGAAGTACGGGTGTTTGAGCCAGAAATGACTGGCGATTATCGAAAACGCTATCCGACTCGGGCTTACTTTCAGGCTGCGGAAGTAACTCGAAGTATGCTGACAATTGCCCGACAATCCGGGCGTACAGGACTTGACCTGAATGATCCGCAAACGTTCAGGGAATATTATCGGGCGTTGTATGACTTGAGTAAACCTGATACGCAAAACGGGGAACTTCAGGATGCCATTACAAACGCTGATTTTGTCCGCGTCGCCCAAGAATACCGGCTTATTGATCAATCCGCAATTCAGGTGTTAGTGCCTTTTGAGAAAGAGCGGATTTTGTTTGATGCACTCCAGCGTCAACAGGATGAAGAGGGAATAAATGCCCAATGGATAAGGAAGGCGCAGGGTCTGGCGGTGAGTGTCTATCGTCCGAAAAGCGATCACCCTGCCTGGGGTGTATTGATAGCGGCAAAACTTCGCTACGGCGGGGGATCATCAGACGAGTGGTATATTCTCGAAGATCACAACAATGAATTTTACGAGACTGTTTCAGGGCTGTGTCTTCCAAAGTCACAGTCGCAGTTGATTATGATTGGCTGACAAAAGGAGAAACAACGTGAGCAAGATAAACCACACCCTGGAAGTCTGGGGAGATCTGGCCTGTTTCACCAGGCCGGAAATGAAGGTGGAACGGTTCAGCTATCCTGTCATTACGCCGTCTGCTGCACGGGGGATATTTGATGCTATCTATTGGGAGGGAATTCGCGATTCTCACGGAATGAAGCCCTATTTCCACTGGCAGATTGAGCGGATCGAAGTGCTGGAGATGCCGCGTTATCTGGCTTTACGGCGCAATGAAGTAAAGGGGATTGTACCTGGTACGGCAAAGATGAACAAATGGATGCGCGGCGAAGAAACTCCGGAACCGCTGATGGCAGATAGTGACGATCCTACGACAGGACGGACGCAACGGCAGACAATGGCGTTAAAAAATGTCCGCTATAGACTGACTGCCCGGATTATCCCCAAGCCTCAGTTCTCTGCGTCGGAGCAAATCAACAAGTTCGATAGTATGTTTGAGCGACGGGCAAAACAGGGCAAATGTTTTCAACAGCCGTTCTTTGGCTGCAGCGAATTTCCGGCATTTTTTGAGTATGTGCAGCCGGGCGAAGCGCGGCAGCAGCCGGCTCAGTTTGATCAACATATCGGCTGGATGCTGTACGATGTCTTTGATCTAAGGCGGGATGTTGTGCGGGATGACAAACCGTTTATATCGCTCTTTGATGCCACGGTGGTGGGTGGAGTGCTGGAAGTGCCTGTCTTTGACCATGAAAAGGTACGCAAGCCGGAAAGGGGGCAACTCTGATGCTGCAATCACTTGTAGAATATGCCCACAAAAACCTCGCTGATTCAGAACCTGGATTTACTACCCGCAGTGTGCGCTGGCTGGTTGATGTCTCCGCAGATGGCCAACTTATCAATGTGTTGCCGGTAGGTGATGATAAAGGGGAGCAGACATCAAAATGCCCTGATATGCACAACATGAACGCCGGTGGACGCGCTCATTTTCTGGTTGAAACCTTGCAGACAATATCACTTTTCTGCAAAGCAAATGAAGACCCGAAAAAGGTTGCCGCATCTGGCGAAAAGCATCAGTTTTTAAAGGGTATGATTTGTCAATCTTCCGAGACTGTACCTGTACTTCAGCCGCTTGCCGGTTTTATGAAAAACGGCGAAGAGATAGAAAAGCTGCGTGATCGCTTTGTGGCAGAAAAGGCCAAACCAACTGACTGGATGAAATGGCGTGTTGCCGGTTGTGATCTATTGCAGCAGACCGAAGTGCTTGAATGGTGGCGAACATGGCGTGATGCAGATCAGACCAAGGGAAAGGTGGAAGAAAAACCCAAAAAGAGCAAACCTGGGGAACAGCTTTTTTTCGATGCAGTTTCTGCAGGTATGGTCTGTTTTCTCTCAGGTGAAGCGCTTGAACCTGTTGCAACTCAGCCGAAAATTGGAGGGCTTTCCGGAGTTGGTGGACTCGGTACTGGTGATGTTATTGCAGGTTTTGATAAGTCTGCTTTTTGCTCGTTCGGCTTGGAGCAAGCTCGTAATGCTGCAATGGGAGAAAAACCGGTTCGGGAATATGTGGACGCACTCAATCACTTGATAAAGAACCATTCTCGCAAGTTGGCAAACGCACTTGTCGTCCATTGGTTTAAAGAAGCTATTCCGCAAGAAAATGATCCGCTTTGGTTTCTCTCAGAGCCACCCGAGCTTACCGAAGGTGCAGCCCAGCAATCTGCTCGTGGAATTCTTGCCGCTCTGAGAAAGGGTGAAAGACCGGTTCCGGTAAACAACCGCTACTATGCACTTACGCTTTCCGGCGCTTCCGGGCGGGTAATGATCCGCGATTGGATGGAGGGGAGTTTTGAAGAATTGGTTGCCAGGGTTGAACAGTGGTTTTCTGATCTTGAGATTGTAGCCAGAGATGGCGGAAATGCTGCACACGATCCAAAATTTATGGCGGTTTGCGGCTCGATCATACGTGACTTGAAAGACCTTCCGGCACCAACAGCCGCCACTCTCTGGCGAGTTGCCCTATCTGGTTTGCCAATACCACAACCAATCATCGCACAAGCAATGGCTCGTTTCCGTGCCGACCTTATTGACGACAAACCGTTTAGTCATGCCCGTATGGGTTTAATCAAAGCATATTTCATTCGCAAAGGAGACCAACAGATGAGTGCCTATCTTAACAAGGAACACCCTGAACCCGCCTATCAGTGCGGGCGATTATTGGCAATATTGGCAGGCTTGCAACGAGCGGCTTTGGGAGATGTGGGAGCTGGCGTTGTCCAGCGTTACTATGTGGCAGCAAGCCAAACACCGGGGCTTACACTCGGGCGACTTGTGGGCAATGCCAAGAATCACCTGAACAAGTTGGAGGGTGGACTTACCTACTGGTATGAAGGACAGATTGCTGAAATCATGAGTCACATCCAGGATCGCATACCTTCTACCCTCAACCTCGATCAGCAAAGCCTTTTTGCCCTTGGTTATTATCAACAGATTGCCGCCAACCGTTCCGGAAAAAATAATGACAGCAACGAAACCACCAAAGGAGAAAATCAATGAGCATCCAGAACCGTTATGAATTCCTCTTCCTGTTTGACTGTGAAAATGGCAACCCCAACGGCGACCCGGATGCCGGTAACAGCCCACGTATTGACCCGGAAGATATGCACGGACTTGTCTCCGATGTGGCTCTGAAACGTCGAGTACGGAATTATATTCAAGAAAAGTATGGCACTGATATAAAGGATGCCGTCTCAAATGCAGTCTATGTGCAGCATGCAACAAATCTGAACAAGTACATTGCCAAGGCGCATGAAGAAACCGATGGTAAACCTGAAGGTGGAGGCAACCGAAAACAGGTTGGCGATGCTAAGGAGTGGATGTGCAAAACCTTCTTTGATGTCCGTACCTTCGGCGCGGTTATGAGTACCGGTGCAAATGCCGGACAGGTGCGTGGGCCGGTGCAGTTCTCCTTTGCCCGCTCGGTTGATCCGATCCTGCCGATGGATGTTTCCATCACTCGAATGGCGGTTGCTGATAAGGCTGCTGGAGCCAAGATGTCTGCTGACTATGAAAAATGGGAAAACGAGCAGGAAGAGGACAAGCTCAGAACCATGGGACGCAAAGCACTCATCCCTTATGGCCTCTACGTTGCCAAAGGTTTCATTAGTGCCAATCTTGCCAAGGGCACTGGCTTTTCCGAAGATGACCTGAAGAACCTCTGGGAAGCCCTCTTGAATATGTATGACCATGACCGTTCCGCCAGCAAGGGGATGATGTCCTGCCGTGGGCTGTATGTCTTCAAGCATGTCGGCACCGACACCGACCCGAACCAGCGAGTCAAACAAGCCATGCTCGGCTGTGCCCCAGCCCACAAGCTGCTTGATAAGGGGGCAATTATCGACATTGTCAGAAAATCTACTGCTTCACCGCGTACTTTTGCTGATTACGAAGTGGTTGTGCACCGTGACCGACTGCCTGCTGGCGTGGAACTTTTGACCCCATGAGCGAACTACTGTCAGAGGGCGCGGAGCTGATTGCTGTTTCCGCGCTCAACCAGTATGCCTACTGTCCTCGGCGATGTGCCCTGATCTTCATGGATGGGGAATTTACCGATAACATCCATACCCAGCGGGGCACCGCCGAGCATGACTGTGCTGACCAGACGTTTCATGTCTGTGATTCAGAAGGCGTACGCCTGGAATACGCTTTGCCGGTATGGTCGCGTAGTTTAGGGCTTTCCGGCCGTTGCGATGTGGTGGAGTTCCATCCCGATGGCACGGTATATCCAGTGGAATACAAACATGGCAAAAAGCAGAAATGGCTTAATGACGATCTGCAACTGGCTGCGCAGGCTTTATGTCTTGAGGAAATGCTGAGCATTATAATTGAACGTGGTGCTATTTTCCATAAGGGTTCGATGCGGCGACGTGAGGTTGAGTTCACGGAGGATTTACGCCGGAAGGTCGAAGAAACTGCTACTGCAATCCATGCCTTGCTGGATTCCAGCGTACTGCCGTTACCCATCAATAATCAACGTTGCCCGGAGTGCTCACTAAAAGACTCCTGCCTGCCCGAAGTTGTCACAGAAAAACAGCGGGTGAAGCGTGCGGCACGGGAGTTGTTTGAAATCGAAAGGGATATACGATGACCAGGAAAGCGAGCCAAAAGAGTCCGGTGCCGATCACTGGAGAATTTCTGCTGTATACCTCTCCTGACGGTAAAATTCGTATTGAAACCCGAATGCAGGACGAAACTGTCTGGCTCTCGCTTAATCAGATGGCGGAGCTGTTTCAGGTTGATAAATCCGGTATCAGCCGCCATTTAAAAAACATTTTTGACACCGGAGAGCTGCAGGCAGATGCAACTGTTGCAAATTTTGCAACAGTTCAACAGGAAGGTGGCAGAACGGTTTCTCGTTCTATTGAGCACTACAATCTGGATGTAATTATTTCCGTTGGGTACAGGGTTAACAGCATTCGCGGCACCCAGTTCCGTATTTGGGCGACGCAGAGGCTGCGCGAGTACATTATCAAGGGCTTTGCGATGGATGACCAGCGGCTGAAACAGGCCGGGGGCGGCAATTACTTTGAGGAACTACTGGCCCGCATCCGTGATATCCGCTCGTCTGAAAAGATGTTCTGGCGCAAGGTGCTGGATATCTACGCCACCAGCATTGATTATGACCCGTCAACCGAAACTTCACGGCAGTTCTTTGCCACCATCCAGAACAAAATGCACTGGGCCTGTCATGGCCAGACCGCCGCTGAGGTGATCTACTGCCGGGCAGATGCAAGTAAACCGCATATGGGTATGACCAACTGGGTCGGCTGCAATCCTGACAAGACTGATGCCGAGGTTGCTAAAAGTTACCTTGATGAACAGGAGTTGCGTACCCTTAACCGGCTTGTAAACTTTTATCTGGAGTTTGCAGAGCTTCAGGCCATTTCACGCAAGCCGATGTACATGGTTGATTGGATTCGCAAGCTGGATGAGTTTATGAAGCTTTCCGGTCGGGAGATTCTGTCCCATGCAGGCAAGGTCAGCCATGTCGATGCGATTGAAAAGGCTCATGCGGAGTATGGGCGCTATAAGAGAGAGCGGTTGGCGGAGCCGACACGGGTGGAACTTGATTTTCTGGATACTATAAAAACGCTCGAAAAATCAGGTAAACCGTCATGAAACAACTTCTGAACACACTCTATGTCATGACCCAAGGTGCCTATCTGTCACTTGATCATGAAACCGTGCGGGTTGAGGTGGGTGGTGAACTGAAAATGCAGATGCCGCTGCATCATCTGGGTTCCATAGTAACCATGGGCAACGTCATGATCAGCCCGTTTCTTCTGGGTAAATGTGCTGAAGATGGTCGGGCTGTGGTGATTCTGGATCGCAATGGCCGTTTCAAGTGCCGCATGGTGGGCAAGACCAGCGGCAATGTACTGCTGCGGCAGGAACAGTACAGGGCTGCACAGGATCTGTCGTGTACGACTTTACTTGCCGCCGCCATGACTGCCGGTAAGGTAAAAAATGCCCGCAACGTGCTGATGCGCAGCGCACGGGAGGCTGACGATCCTGCTGAAGAAGCCCATCTGCGTAAGGCCTCAGATATTCAGGCAGAGGCGCTTTTCCATCTTAAATCTCCACGGGATACCGACCATGTGCGCGGTCTGGAAGGAGAGGCCGCCGCAGCTTATTTTGAGGTTTTCCCTTTGATGATGAAGCCGGGAGAGCGGGAGAGTCTGCCTATGCATGGCCGTAACCGACGTCCGCCGCTGGATCCGGTTAATGCGCTACTGTCGTTTTTGTACACCCTGCTCTTGAACGACTGCGTCAGTGCTCTGGAAGGGGTGGGGCTTGATCCGCAGATGGGGTTTCTACATGTGCCGCGCCCCGGCAGACCTTCGTTGGGGCTGGATTTGATGGAGGAATTTCGCGCTTTCATGGCTGATCGCCTGGCCATTACGCTGATTAACCGCAAGCAGGTGACTATTGAGCATTTTGAGCCGCGCCCGGGAGGAGCGGTGTATCTGAATGAGAAGGGGCGCAGGGAAGTGGTAGCTGCATATCAGAAGCGCAAGCAGGAAGAGGCGGAACACCCGCTTTTGGTGGAAAAAACCCCCATCGGTCTGCTGCCACACCTTCAAGCCCGGTTGCTGGCGAGACATTTACGGGGTGATCTGGAGAGTTACGTCCCGTATGTGCATGGGTGATCTATGTGGATTGTGGTTTGTTACGACGTGAATACCGAAACCAAAGAAGGCCGTCGCAGGCTACGCCGTGTTGCTCAAGTTTGCAAGAATTACGGGCAACGTGTGCAGAAATCGGTTTTTGAGTGTCAGGTGGATGAGATGAAGTTTGAACAGTTGCGTAAAAAGCTGCTGAAGGAGGTGAAACTTGAGCTGGATAACTTGCGACTGTACCGTTTGACCGAGCCGCGAGAGAAACATGTTGAGCAGTATGGTACAACCCAAACGGTTTTTTTTGATGAAGAGACACTGGTTGTATGATGTGCGAACCAGGTGCAGTAAAGGAACATGGCGGGTGTTCGCGATCTATGGATATCAGCGTGTTAGCTAATATTTTTGTGATGCGCAGTATCTTTGTTTCAGCGATAAATGTGGGATCGCAGAATTGTAATCTCAATATGTTGGAAACTGGCCGCTTTCGTGAGGGTCAGTAGCGCCCGCCCTCGAGGGCGGGTGAGGATTGAAACA
>CAZNWF010000055.1:14034-18522 GCA_964576485.1 uncultured Geobacter sp.
GGGCGTCGCTACCAGGAGTAGCGCCCGCCCTCGAGGGCGGGTGAGGATTGAAACTCCTTGCGCCTCCATTGCTCAAGTAGTGCTTCACGATGTAGCGCCCGCCCTCGAGGGCGGGTGAGGATTGAAACTTAACAGCCTGCGTGACGTACTAGAGGCCTTATGGATACGGGGTCAGGCTTGCAAAATTGCATTTTTTAGGTACTATCTCCCTATGGCACGCAAACCAAGAGTACATTTTCCCACTGCATTGTATCACGTTATGCTGCGCGGCAACGGAGGATACGGGGTCAGGCTTGCAAAATTGCATTTTTTAGGTACTATCTCCCTATGGCACGCAAACCAAGAGTTCATTTTCCCACTGCATTGTATCACGTTATGCTGCGCGGCAACGGCGGCCAGGATATCTTCTTTGAAGACGCCGACCGCTTCCGCTTCTGCTTACTGCTTCAGGAGGGGGTGGAACGGTACGGACATCGCATCCATGCTTTTTGCCTGATGTCCAACCATGTCCATCTGCTCGTCCAGGTTGGCGAAACTCCGCTGTCACGCATCATGCAGAACCTCTCTTTCCGTTACACCCGTTGGCTTAACTGGCGTCGTAACAGCAGCGGTCATCTCTTTCAGGGGCGATTCAAAGCGGTTCTGGTCGATGCCGATTCCTATCTGTTGGAACTTGCCCGCTATATCCACCTTAATCCTGTCCGTGCCGGTCTTGTGCAGACACCAGAGGATTATCCCTGGAGCGGTCATCGTGCCTTTCTTGGCAGCGAGACGGTTCCCTGGTTAACCACCGATCTGCTGCTGGCTCAGTTTGGCAAAAACAAGTCAAGGGCACGCCGTGTATATGAAAAATTTGTAAAACGTGATCAGGAATCCGGGCGGCGGAACGAGTTCCATGACGGAGCAGCGGTTGACAGCCGCATTCTTGGTGATGATGCCTTTGTCGACAGGGTACTGATACAGGCGAATGAAAGCCCGAAGCGGCATATTTCGCTGGATGAAATTATCACCAGAGTTTGCCGTACGTCTGGTGTTGATCCAAAGGATCTAACTGCATCTGGCAAAAACCGGCAGTTTTCAGAGGCACGGGGTTTGGTGGCATGGCTGATTCTGGAAACGGGAAATGGCACCATCGCCGAGCTAGCCAGACTGACCGGACGAGATGCGTCGACACTGAGTGCTGTTGCCCGTAACGTGCGGGTAAGGGCTGAATCTGACCAGATTCTTGCGGATAGAATGCGGCAATTGATAAACGAGTTGTCTGGAAATACATTAATACAGGCCTGACCCTGTGGTGGACGCGCAGAGCAAGTTAAACTGTAGTTGTTTTTTTTGCTTCTATTGGTTCCGCAGCAGGAGGCGCAGGCTGCTTGACTTTTAAAGATATAATCAGTTAGTTTGTAATTACATTGTAGTTACTCAAAGGGGGGGCATATGCTTGCACCATTAGTTTCCATAGGTAATTCAAAAGGTGTACGAATACCTGCGGCTTTGCTGCGTCAATACGGTTTAAGCGATATGGTTGAGCTGCTTCCGGGTAAAGATGAAATTACCATTCGTCCGGTAAGCGGTAAAGCCCGTCAGGGCTGGGATCAGGCTTTTGCTGCCATGCACGCAGCTGGTGATGATACGCTGTTGATTGACGGCGTACTGGATCTGGAGGACTGGGAATGGAGCTGAAACAGTACCATGTCTATCTGGTCAATCTTGATCCAACTATTGGCCATGAAATTCAGAAAACACGTCCTTGTCTGATCATCTCTCCTGATGAAATGAACCGGCATCTGCAAACCGTTATGATCGCCCCCATGACCACCCAATCCCATAATTACCCAAGCCGTGTATCACTTACCTTTACTGGTAAACAGGCATGGATTGTGCTCGATCAGATTCGTACGGTAGATCGCAAGCGGCTGGTGAAAGAACTGGGTAAGATAACCACCCCGCAGACTCAGAAGGTGAAAGTTGTTCTTAAAGAGATGTTGGTTGATTGACGTCAATTTTACTGCCCAAATGTAGGGAACATTTTGGCCTTTTACAGTGCTCCTGACTTCATATAACTGCACCGCATACCATGTTCCCTGCCCGCAGGGATGAATCACTCTCCCCCGCCTTTGTTGATTTAAATCAAGTTACTGAAAATGATTTTCAAAACAACTTGACCGCTGAATGCAGCATCTGTTATTGATAATAAAAATCAGATGGAGCGGCGCCATGATTCTGGAAAAGAAAAAAGCGTTTAGTGCCTTTGCAGTTAAGAAAGGGCTGCGTTCAACCCGACAACGCGACATTATTCTGGATGTCTTTCTTGCTACTCATGAGCATCTGAGCGTTGAGGAGTTGTATCTGAAGGTGAAGGCATCCCATCCTGGTGTTGGTCAGGCTACAGTCTATCGTACCCTGAAGCTGTTTGTGGAGGCTGGACTGGCCCGTGAGATGATGCTGCCGGATGGGCAGACCCGCTATGAGCATCAACTGGTGGGTGAACACCATGATCACCTGATCTGTACCGGTTGCAACGCCATTATTGAGTTTGAAGATGAGCTGATTGAGCAGTTACAGTGTGAAATTGCCAAGCGCCACGGGTTTCGTCTTACGGCCCATAAGATGCAATTGTTCGGGCTCTGTCCTGCCTGTTCTGCTTCCAAGGAGTAATTCTCTTTTGCCAGAGTCGAAACAGTAAACCTTACCCCCCCACCAATCACCTTGCATAAGAGGGGGCGCTTAAAGGTTTTGACGCAGTGCTCATGTGACAAAGTAGAAGTAATGAGTCCGGTTTGATGAAATCGATTTTCACTACAAGGAATAAACGATGTCAGCTTCTGCAGTAACTCCAGATAGTACTCAGCACCTTCGCCGGGTCGCCCTGGTGGGCAATCCAAACGTGGGTAAAAGTGTGTTGTTTAATGCCCTTACCGGCAGTTATGTCACGGTTTCCAATTATCCCGGCACCTCGGTTGAGGTGTCGCGCGGGAACGCGGTTATTAATGGTCAGACCTGGCAGGTTATCGATACCCCCGGCATGTATGCGGTGCATACCATTACCGAGGAGGAGCGGGTTGCCCGCGAGATCCTTCTGAATGAAACGCCTGATGTGGTGCTGCATGTGCTGGATGCCCGTAATCTGGAGCGGATGCTGGCCATGACAATCCAGTTGATTGAAGCCGGTCTGCCGGTGGTGCTGGTGGTTAATATCATGGATGAGGCGGAGCGGATGGGGCTCTCGTTTGATCTGCCCCTTTTACAGCAGCGTCTGGGTATACCGGTGATCGGCGCGGCAACCGCGCGCAAACGGGGAATAGAGGAGATTAAAACCGCCATTGACCGATTTGGTAGTAGTTGCGGTCTGCCAATCAGTTACAGTCGGCTGCTGGAAGGGGATATTGCGTTTCTTTCCAGCCGGATGCAGGGCAATTATGTCCTCTCCCGCCGCGCTTTAGCCCTGCTGCTGCTGCAAGGAGACGAAGAGGTTTCTGATCTTGTGGAAAAAGAGGAGGGGGACAGATATCCGGCTTTGGCGGGGAAGGTGCGTGAGATCGCTTTTGACCGTCGGGAGTCCTTTCACCTTGATCTTTCCATGGAGCGCAAAGAAATTGTGAACCGACTGATACGGGGGGTGATCACCCTGCCGGATAAACGGCGCGAGACCTGGGGCAGTCGGCTATCGACGCTGGCTGTGCAGCCGCTGACCGGTATTCCTTTGCTGCTAGTGACGCTCTATTTCGGTCTGTTTAAATTTGTCGGAAGCTTTGGCGCCGGTACCCTGGTAGATCTGTTGGAAAAGAGGTTGTTTGAAGGGCTGTTTACCCCCTGGATTTCCGGGGTGATTACAGACTGGATTCCCTGGTGGTGGCTGCAGGAACTACTGGTGGGTGAATATGGCATTATAACCCTGGGTTTGCGCTATGCAGTGGGGATCATTCTGCCGATTGTTACCACGTTTTTTATTTTCTTCTCAATTCTTGAGGATGGCGGCTACCTGCCTCGGCTGGCTCTCTTGGTGGATAGGGCCTTTAAGTGGTTTGGCCTGTCCGGACGTGCCGTGATCCCGATGGTGCTGGGGTTTGGTTGCAGTACCATGGCTACCATGGTGACCCGTACCCTTGAAACTGTCCGGGAGCGGGTGATAGCTACGCTGTTGCTGGCCTTGGCCATACCCTGTTCAGCTCAGTTAGGGGTGATTCTGGCGCTTTTGGCCCGCACGCCGGGAGCGTTGCTGGTCTGGATTCTCTGTATGACGTTTTTGTTCGTGCTGGTGGGGGTGCTTACCGGAAAGCTGCTGCCGGGTGAGGCGCCGATGTTTTATATGGAACTGCCGCCGATGCGCCTGCCGCAGCTTTCCAATGTGCTGACCAAGACCTATACCCGCATGCAGTGGTATTTTCTGGAGATCCTGCCGCTGTTTGTACTTGCTTCAGTGCTGCTCTGGCTGGGTAAGATTACCGGTGCCATGGAACGGGTGATTGTTGCTATGGAACCATTGATGGG
>CAZNWF010000056.1:0-18296 GCA_964576485.1 uncultured Geobacter sp.
GGGTCTCTTCCGAGGCAATGCCCCCTTCAGGAAAGCCGTAGACCGCCGCAGTGCTGGAAAAGATAAAACGCTCAACACCGTACCGCACACAGGCTTCCAGCAGGCCCAAAGTGTTACGGGTATTGTTGCCGTAATATTTAAGCGGCAGCGAGACCGATTCCGGCGCCACTATGGCAGCTGCAAAATGCAGTACCGTCTTGAATTGATGTTTTTGAAAGGCTGCCTCCAGAGCACCATGATCAGCCAGCTCTGCCTGGATAAACTCTTCACCATGCAGCAGGGCATCTTGAAAACCGGTGGAGAGGTTATCGTAGACCACCACCGTATGACCGGCCTCAGAAAGCTGTCGCACCACATGGCTACCAATGTAGCCGCACCCGCCGGTTACCAGAATTTTGTCTGACATATTTAGTCCCATCTACAAATAGCGTTGAATTGCCTGCATTGATCGTTCAAGTCGTTCACGACTGTGTGCCTCCAGCGTCCAGACCGCCTGGGGAGCGTACTGTTTTAACAAGTCAGTTATCTTTTGAAAATCAATCTCCCCTTCACCAACCGGCAGGTGTTCATCAGCGGTGCCATGATTATCGTGCAGATGGCTCTCAATAATACAGCTGCCCAGGGCGGCAAACCACTCTTCAAGCGACACGGTACAGAACATATTGAAATGTCCGCTGTCAAAACAGTGGCCAAAAACGGTTTTATCAAGCTGATTCAGGACCTGCAGCAGGGTTGAAGGTTCTTCTTCAAAAATGTTCTCAAGGGCCACCTTGCAACCGGCCTGCCGGATACGGGGTAGTTGCTGTTGCCAGAAGGCAACCGTGTTGCTAACCCAGACATCAACAGCAGAGCCATAGGAAAGTCGGCTGTAGCCGGGATGAAACACCACCACCCGCGCCTTGAGGGTCTCTGCGCACTCCAGGGTCTGCTCAACCCGTTGCCGGGTGGTCTCACGTATTGCCCGGTCAACCGAGCCGGGATTCAGATCCATAAAGGTGGCATGGATGGTACAGGAGAGGCCATGACTACTCAACTGATCGGCAAAAGTCTGCATAACCGTCTTATTCAAGCTATCCAGTGCATCAGCCGGAAGGTACAGCTCCGGGTTGATCCGTTGTTCCAACAGCCAGTCACGGTGCTCTTCAAGACGGGGCCAGGGCAGATGGGCGCAGAGCAGGCTAGGCATGGGCAGTCCCTCCCTGCTTGCGCCGGGCGGTATGCCCCGGTTCTATCCTGCGTTTAACCAGCTCTTCAAGTTTATCCACCGAAGCCGGATCACCCAGCACAATCAGGGTATCTCCCTCATCAATGGCTGCCTGGGGGTTGGGGTTAAAGACCATATGGCCATGGGATTTCTTGATGCCGACAATAATAACGCCGGTCTCTTTGCGGAAGCCGGTACTTACCAGGGTATGACCGGCAAACTCGGAATCATGGGGGATGCAGATCTCCTCCATCTGCAGATCAAGGTGTTCACTGGCAGTGGCGATCTCGATAAAATCCACCACGTTGGGACGCAGGATGGATTGGGCCATCCGCATGCCGCCAATGGCATAGGGGGAAACCACCTTGTTGGCCCCGGCCCGCTTCAGTTTCAGCTCTGTTCCTTCTTCACCGGAACGGGCCAAAATATGCAGATCAGGGTTCAGACCCCGTGCAGTCAGAGTAATATAGACATTCTCCGAATCCGAGGTAACCACCGATACCAGACCGGTTGCACGCTGGATACCGGCTCGAACCAGAGTTTCATCCAGAGTGGCATCCCCCTTCATCCAGAGATAACGATTATCTTCAATCCGCTCCACGACGTCGGTATTGCGTTCAACAATCACAAACGGGACGTCGTTGGCAGCCAGCTCACGACAGATCATGGAACCGATCCGGCCAAAGCCACAGATGATATAATGATCCTTGAGGGCATCTATCCTTTTTTCCACCTTTTTCCTCCCGATGATCTGCTGAATCTGCCCTTCAAACATCAACTGGGCCACGCTACTAACCAGATAGCCCAGCGTACTGACCCCAAAAACGATCAGAACCATAGTAAAGAGTTTGCCGTGATCAGTCAGGTCATGGACCTCTTTAAATCCAACGGTAGCCAGCGTAATCACCGTCATGTAAAGGGCGTCTAAAAGGCTCCAGCCCTCAATAACGGTATATCCACTGGCCCCCATGGTCAACAGCAGCAGCAGTATACCAACCGATATTTTCAGCCGTCGGACCGGATCCATGCATAAACCTCTATCTGATTCAGATGCTGCACCCTACTACCTGAACTATCAAAATTCAAGTGGCTTTGGTGCATGCATCCCCATAACAAGCCAGTTTTACAAGTAGAACTGATTAAAGTGAAGTTGATTCAATTGACAAAAAGTGCATACTGTATACAATACTACCATAACCTTTGGGAGCTGCCACCGGACACCATGAAAAGATTAAATGAAAAACACCTGACGCTGCGGGAAAAAATTCTGGAAACCATCCGTGATGCCATTATTTCTGGCACCATACGCTCTGGAAGTCGTGTATCAGAACCGGAGCTTGCCGAGCGGTTCGGCATCAGTCGCACCCCGATCCGGGAGGCATTTCGACAGCTTGAATCAGAAGGCTATCTTACTGTCATACCTCGTAAGGGTGCGGTGGTCAGCGCGTTTACTCAGAAAGATGTTGAGGAATTTTACGCCATCAAGAGCATTCTTGAAGGCTATGCTGCCCGGTTGGCCTGTTCCAAGCTAAGCAGCAAAGAGCTTGACCGGCTCCAGACCATCAACGAACGCTTGGCAGAGCTGTGCAAGCATTCTGACATCAAACAGTTTTTCAAGGTACATAATGATTTTCACGATCTCTTCATCAAGGCGGCTGACAACGACAAACTACGGGAGATGATCAACCTGCTGGTGACCCGCTTCCAGCGGCTACGCCTGATGTCACTCTCGCAACCGGGACGGATGGCGGTTTCCGTACAGGAGCACACCAAGATCATCAGCGCATTCCGTGAACGTAACTGCGAAGCAGCCGAGCTATTGGTACGTAAAAATGCCGAGTACGGCGGCAAGGTGCTGTTGGACGAAACCGCCTGCCAGCCAGGCGAGGCGATGGATCTGTAGGAGGCTGCCATGGGCGGATCATTACAGGATACCAGACGGAAACTCCCTAAAATGGACAAGGTGCTGTCCTGGCCAGAGGTTGCTTCCCTGCGGTCACTTACCAGCCATGTCGGCCTGAAACAGGCGGTGCGCAACGCACTTGATCAACTGCGCACCGCACTGTCCGCTAATCCGGCAACCGATCTCACACCCACCGCCATCAGCCATCTGGTGCGCAACCAGATTCGCATTGCGGAGACCCCCAGTCTGCGCCGGGTGATTAACGGCAGCGGCGTGGTGGTGCATACCAATCTGGGACGTTCCCCCTTAGCCCATGCAGCTGAAGCAGCACTGCGCGATACCGCCTGGGGCTACAGCAACCTTGAATTTGATCTTGAGCAGGGTGAACGTGGCGAGCGTTACAGCCATGTGGAAAATCTGATCTGCGAGCTGACCGGTGCTGAGGCTGCACTGGTGGTCAACAACAACGCCGCTGCGGTGATGCTGTCCCTCTCAAGCCTGGCGTCCGGGCAGGAAGTAATTGTCTCCCGTGGCGAGCTGGTGGAGATCGGCGGTTCCTTCAGGATCCCCGACGTTATGCGCCAGAGCGGTGCGACACTGGTTGAGGTGGGCACCACCAATCGGACCCACCCCCGCGATTATATCGGGGCGGTCACCGAACAGACCGCACTGATGCTGAAGGTACATACCAGTAACTTCGCCGTGGTCGGCTTTACGGCAGAGGTGCCTACTGAGGCTCTGGTGAGGATCAGCCAAGAAGCACGTGTTCCCACCATGGTGGATGCCGGAAGCGGCTGTCTGATTGACCTTGCACGTTTTGGCATTAATGGCGAAGCCACGGTCCAGCAGCACCTGCAGGCCGGAGCAGACATCGTTACCTTTAGCGGTGATAAACTGCTGGGTGGACCGCAGGCAGGCTTGATCGTGGGGCGCCGCGATCTGGTTGAGAAGATGAAGCGGCATCAGCTGTTGCGGGCATTACGGATTGACAAGCTGACCCTGGCTGCCCTTGAAGCAACTCTGCGGCTCTACCGGGACGAGCAGGTGGCGCTGGCTGAAATTCCAACCCTGCGGATGCTGACCATGCCACCGGATAGCATCTCCAGTCAGGCACGCCGGATGCTGCGGCGCCTACGCTCTCTGCTTCCCCGGCAATTCACCCTGGCGCTGCAGGATGGCTTCTCAAGTCCGGGGGGCGGCACCTATCCGCTCCTGCAGCTACCCAGCCGGTTAATTGAAATAACGGTTGCCGGACTTCCCCCAAATCGTCTTGAAGAACTGCTGCGCAGCACTACACCACCGGTGGTGGGACGGCTCCAGAAAGACCGTTTCCTTCTGGATGTGCGGACCCTGACCGACGCTGAGATCCCGCTACTTGCTACGGCCCTTGTCCAGACCCTTGCGATGGCACCATGAGCACCCCCCACGCCTTTGCCTTGATACCTGCCGCAGGAATGGGAAAGCGGATGGGAGCCTCCATGAACAAGCAGTACCTGCAATTGGGGGGCATACCGATTGTCGCCCGTACCCTGCAGGTGTTCCAGGACAGCCCGCTGATTAACGGCATTATACTGGTTATCCCGGAAGATGAAATCCCCTACTGCCGACGTGAAGTTGTTGAAAAATACCAGTTAACAAAGGTACTGGATGTGGTGCCCGGTGGTTCTGAACGCCAGCATTCAGTACGAAACGGACTGCATGCCCTGCAGGATCATGCCTCGGCTGACGACATCATCCTGATCCATGACGGCGTGCGTCCCTTTATTGATGAAACGATCCTGCAGCAGTCTATTAACCTGGCCAGCAGTGGGGTTGGCGCACTGGTTGCCGTTCAGACCAAAGACACTATCAAGGTAGTGCGGGATGGTGTGGTCATCTCCACACCGGAACGTTCTACCCTTTGGCAGGCCCAAACCCCCCAGAGTTTCAGATTTGACCAGATTCTGGCTGCCCACCATCAGGCTCTGCAAGAGGGTTTTCTGGGAACCGACGACTGCTCCCTACTGGAACGTTTTAACGGACTAGTCAAGATTGTAAACGGCAGCTACCGCAATATCAAGATCACCACACCGGAAGACCTGGTGCTTGCCGAGGCCTTTCTGGGTCAGTCAGGCGGAGGTCAATAAGACTATGGGCACGAAACAGATTCTGATTGTTGCAAACAGCACCAATGCTGCCCAACAGGCATTTCAGCTGCTTCAGGAAACCCCGTACCAGCTGCACCAGGCTGCGAACTGCGAAGAAGCCCGTACCACCATTACACAGCAGAGGCTTGACGCTATCCTGCTCGGTTCGCCCCCCCATCAACATTGTCTGCCATCGCTGGAGCACCTGCAGGAATCTGGCAATGATCCGGCAGTGATTGCCCTGCTGGATGCCGATGAACAGGAACGGTATCTGGACTGTCACAAGCAAGGCGCCCTGGACTGCCTGATGGCCCCTTTCAGCGTGGAACGACTGGTAAAAAGCATAGAGCGTTGCCTGGCGATCAAGTCCCTTGAGCGGGAAAAACGAGATTTCATCTCCATGCTTTCCCACGACCTGAAAAATCCGCTCACTGCGGCAATCGGTTCAATTGATCTGGTCAGGGAAAAACGGCTTGGACCGCTTAACCGTGAACAGGCCAGCTACCTGCTTTCTGCCATTGAGAGCTGCAATGAAGTGGTGGCCATGATCGAAAACCTGCTGGACATTCATCGACTTGAAGCGGGCAAACTGGTCTTTCACAAGGCGCCGGTTAACCTGTCAGAGCTGGCACAGCAAGTAGTTGCAGGGTTTCGAGGCATGATCAAACATGCCCAGATCCAGCTGCAAACGCAGCTGGAAGAAGATCTGCCGCTGCTGGATCTGGACAGACACAAATTTTCGCGGGTATTGGCCAACCTGCTTGCCAATGCGGCAAAATTCACCCCTTGTGGTGGAGTAATCAGCGTCCGCTGCTATTGCGGGGTGTCGTCAGATTCTAACGTAGCGATTATGCTGAGCGTCTCAGACACCGGCAACGGTATTGCTACAGTTGAACTGCCGACCATCTTTGACCGTTTTGTCCAGGCCCACAACCAGACCGGACGGGGCAGCGGCGGCAGCGGGCTTGGTCTGGCATTCTGCAAAATGGTCACTGAGGCCCATAATGGCACCATCACCGCTGAAAGCCGGGAAGGTATTGGCAGTGAATTCACCATTACCCTGCCACTACCTGAAGAGTAACGGAGGTTTTGTATGATTCAACGATTCCTGTGTAGCCTGTTCCTGGTGCTAAGCCTGCTTGTTTCAGGCACCGCATCTGCTTCAACGATTGACCTGAGCAAGGCGCTGGTTATCGGTAACGGCCCGAAGAAGGTAATCGAGTTCACCGACCCGGATTGCCCCTTTTGCCGTAAAGCATCGGCCTATTTTCACAACCGCCGTGACCTTACCCGCTATGTCTTTTTCAACCCGCTGGCAATGCACCCCAATGCACGCCCCAAGGTGCAGTATATTCTTTCCAGCCCGGAAAAAGCCCGATTGTATCATGAAGTTATGTCCGGCATGGTTGATCGGATGGATGCCAAAAACCTGCCGGTTACTGCAACAGGAATAAAATTGCAAGAAGAACAACAGGCCATTGCGAAAAAGGCCGGTATTGATTCAACACCCACCTTCATGATTATGGGGAGGATTATCGAGGGGTTTGATCTGCCGAAGATCGAGGAGTTGCTGGGAAAATAAAACAACCCACCCCTTCCCTCCCTTCTCAGGGAGGGAGAAGATCTGACGTTGTTTAAAATCATCCCCCCTGACAAGGGGGACTGAAGGGGGTTAATATTCCAGCGGCATCGCTTTGACCTGCTTTGCCGTAAACACCGGACCATCCTTGCAGACGTAAATATTGCCCACATTGCAGCGGCCACACTTGCCCAGACCGCACTTCATCCGGTTTTCCAGGGTGGTGTAGATCGCTTCATCACCAAAACCAAGTTTTTCCAGCACCGGCAGGGTGAATTTAATCATGATCGGCGGGCCGCAGACCAGGGCAATGCAGTTGTCCGCTGCTGGTGCCAGCTCATCCAGTACGGTTGGCACAAAACCCACCCTGCCATCCCACTCAGGACCGTTACCGCCCGGATCAACGGTCTTGACCAGCTTGACATCACTGCGTTCTTCCCACTCTTTCAGCTCCCGCTTGTAGACCAGATCTGCCTCAGTCCGGGCACCATACACAATCGTGATATCACCAAACTTGTCACGCAGGTCCAGACAGTTCCAGATCAGAGTACGTAGTGGTGGCAGGGCGATACCGCCGGTCACAAACAGCAGGTTCTTGCCATAAAACTGCTCGATCGGAAATGAATTCCCATAGGGACCACGTACCCCCATGGTATCACCAACCTCAAGCCTGCGCAGCGATTCAGTTACCCGCCCTACTGCCCTGAAACAGCATTCAATATACCCTATACGGGTTGGCGATGAGGCGATGCAGAAGGTGGATTCACCGGCACCAAAGGCAGAATATTCGGCAAACTGGCCAGCCCGGAAGGTGAAGTTCTCCCGCACCTGCTGGTCCTGAAACACCAGCCGTAACGTACGGACATCAGGGGTCTCGTCAATCACCTCTGCAACAGTGGCAAGGTACGGCAGGTAGATGTTTTTATTATGATCACACATATTTAAAAACCTTTTAGCCACAGAGGACTCAGAGAAAAACCTTTGTTCTAAGGCTAAAATAAAAAGATAAAATCTAGTGTGATGCCTTTTTAAAGATTTTAGCTTTACACTCGTTACGCCTTTGACGTTCTCTGTGCTCTCTGTGTACTTGTATGTTCAACGTGTAGCATATAGTGTTCTTTCAAGTAGCCAGGGAATGACAGCTTGATCGTGTTTTGGGACACCAA
Source organism: uncultured Geobacter sp. (assembly GCA_964576485.1). GTDB lineage: Bacteria > Desulfobacterota > Desulfuromonadia > Geobacterales > Pseudopelobacteraceae > Trichlorobacter. The sequence goes on from CAZNWF010000056.1 coordinate 7,979, forward strand.
GCCCGTCACAGAGCGTAAGGCGTCATTCCCTTCCTCCCAATAGCCCGAACAGTTGACTGGGGACCACCTGGATCCCGCATTCTGCAAGAACGGGAAAGGAGAAAGACTATGGGAAAGGATCTGTTTATCGGCATTGATGTTTCCAAAGCTATTCTTGATGTTGGTGTCATTCCAACAGAAGAAGTAAAACGTTTCACCAATGATACCGATGGTTGCAAAGAGCTTGTCTCCTGGATGTCCGAAATTGAACCTGAACTTATTGTTCTGGAATCAACCGGTGGCCTTGAGATGCGGTCTGCAGGGTGTCTGACTTCTGCAGGTTTACCCGTTGTTATCGTCAACCCTCGCCAAGTTAGGAATTTTGCCAAGGCATTGGGCAAACTTGCCAAGACAGACACCATAGATGCCTTGGTCATAGCGAGATTTGCTCAGGCCATACGACCTGAAGTGCGGCCATTCAATGATGAACAAACACTTGAACTTAAGGCCCTGGTAACACGGCGCAAGCAGTTAAGCGACATGTTGGTCGCAGAACAAAATCGTCTAAAAAGTGCTCACCAACGAGTTAAAAAGAGCATTCTATCGTCCATTGACTGGCTTAAAAGCCAGATTGACGATACAGACAAAGATATTGCCGACAGTATCTCAAACAATGACATCTGGCGCGATAAGGAGGATATCCTCACCAGTGTCAAGGGCGTTGGCCCGGTACTTACAGCCAGCTTACTCTGTATGCTACCTGAGCTTGGCACGCTAAACCGTAAAAAAATAAGCGCTCTTGTCGGTGTCTGTCCTTATAACCGCGATAGTGGCTACTTCAGGGGCAAACGCTGTATCAGCGGTGGCAGAGCCGATATACGAAGCGTACTCTACATGGCTACTCTTGCAGCAACCCGTTTTAACCCGGTTATCAAGGCATTCCATCAGCGACTGAAAGAGGCTGGCAAAGTGCCAAAAGTAGCGATAGTAGCATGTATGAGAAAGCTGCTGACCATTTTAAACGCCATGATAAAAACAGGTCAAAAATGGAAGCCAGTTATGGCCAGCTAAATGTTACTACTTGACAAAGAACACAGTTGCTCTGTGGCAAATTATTTTTGTTCTATCTCTTCCAGCACACCGGCAATATCAATCCCCACCGGACAGATTCTGATACAGCGCCCGCAACCAGTGCAGAGGGTCTGACCAAACTTGTCATCGTAATACTTGAACTTGTGCATAATCCGGTTACGGTAACGTTTGGGCTGCAGGTCACGGGGGTTGTGGCCGGAGGCATGATTGGTGAACTTTGAAAATCCGCAGGCGTCCCAGAATTTACGGCGCTTGCCGGACTTTTCACTACCTTCATCCACAATATCAAAGCAGTGGCAGGCCGGACAGACAAAGGCACAGGCGCCGCAGCCAACACAACGGGTGGCGATACTGTCCCAGGCCGGGTCTTCAAAATGCTCATCAAGCCAGGCTTTGATCTTCTTCAGATCAAATGGTTGGGGTACAGGGATCGCCAAGGCCTGGGTCTGGGTACCATCCGGGTCAGAAAAACGATCGTTCCAACTGATGAAAAAGGACTCTCCTTTTTCACTCTGGCTCTCTGCCAAAAAGCCACCCCCAACCAAGGGAGTTAACATCAGGTCTGCACCTTTTGGGTCATTTGGAGAAAGGCCGACTGCACTACAGAAGCAGGCATCATCTGCCTGTGTACAGGCCAGGCCGATGATGGTGGTTTTGGCCCGCCGCTCAAGAAAAAACTTATCCTTGTAATCCCAAGAAAAAACTGCATCCAGCACCGGTATGGCAGCGGCATCACAGGGACGCACGCCGATCAGTACCGTCTCGGGGAAACGCTCTGCTGTGACATCGGAAAGCGCTACCTGCTGACCTTCCTTGCGGTACTCCAGCAGATCTTCACAGACCGGAAAAAACGCTTCTTTGACTGAACGGCGCGGCAGCTCATCAATCACCAGGTCTGAGGCCGAGGCCAGCGGCTCATACAGCACCGTACTGCCTGATCTCCGTGGCCCCACCACCCGCTGCCCCTTGAACAGCAGGCTGTCCAGCAACAGGCGAAAATTAGCTTCGGTAATCTGTTTCTGCATAGTCAGTATCTTTCTCTAACGGATGAACGACTGGTCATCATGCTCGTCATAGCTGTTCAGTGGCCCCTTGTCCCGTACCTCAAAGCCCGCCTCGCTGTTAAACAGCTCTTTCAACTCGTTAGCCATTTTACGGTTCAGCAGGTTTAAGGGGATATCCATCGGGCAGACCCGTTCACACTCACCACAGCCGGCACAGCGGCCGGCCAGATGCATGGCCCGCACCAGATGCCAGGCAACGTTGCCGGAAGGACGCGGAGTCTGCTCAACCATCTGGGGACGGTTACGATCACAGAGGCACTGTTCACAGAAACAGAACGGGCAAACCTGACGACAGGCATAGCACTTGATACATTTACTGAACTGCTCTTTCCAATACTCCCAACGCTCCGCCGGGGACATCGCCTCAAGACGGGCAATCTCTTTGGCATAACGGGCCTCCAGCTCAGGCAATGCAGCAAGCTCAACCGACGGCACAAAGTCACAGCCAAGGGGTATCCGGTCTGTGCATTCACAGCACTTTGATGCAATAGTCTCTGTGGTAAGCTCTGCTGAGGGCGTGAGCAGCGAACCAAGCACACCGCTGCAGGGGATGCCGATCAGGTAGATATTTTCCCGCTTCAGTTGCGATTCTCCCAGCAGTCCCACCAGCGCCTTCAGGTCGCAACCTTTGACCACAACCGCAATGTTACCGGTTTTAGGTACATCCTTCTTGGCCTTGGTCAGATAGACCGCAAGATTATTCACGCAGGCAGCGGTAAAGATCAGCTTGTCAGCATCGTCAGCAGAGGTGATCACAATCGGCTGGGTTGAGCCTTTGCGACGGCTGGCAGCATAGCCGATGACCGCAGAAACGGTGCCTTGAGACAGAATACGTCGTGCTTTAGTGCGGATGGCATCGGTTATGACACTGTAGCTGGATATGTTGATCGTTGTTCCCATCAGTGTTTCCGTATCCATTCCATAATAGGTTTAACCGCTTTTTCTTCCACTCCCAAAAAACCGTGCGCACTAAGGGCTTCACAAGGGCCTGATTTAGGAGCATCACCACCCGTAACTGCAATAAAATCTACGGTCGTAGTTTTAAGGAGTACGTCTCTTGTACGGATCGCTTCATCAAAACTGCATATTTTGCAGGCATCATCGGTGTGGTGCACCAGCATGAGAGGTTTTTTGATGGTATCAAGTGCTACCCACCGCATGAATTTTGCATACTCCAAAGAGGAGGTAAGCACACACCCCCTTACAAGAGGGTTCTGTATTTTAGCCGCCAATGATGCAACAGAAAGCGTTCCACGACTCGTACCAATAAGAAAGAATCTTTCTGCCCCCTGCAAGGTCAGGTAGGTAATGAGTTTTTCAATATCTTCAGCATGTTCTGATGACTTCCGAAAATCATCATCCATACCACTTTGATGGTCGGAAGGGGCGTCTACGATTACAGCCGTAAATTCTTGTGCAAAATCTTTTGAAGTTCTGACAAGAAAATTATTGCCACGCACCTTTCCATTTTCTTCTAATCTGAATGGATGTGCGCCATCACTGCCTGGAAAAAGAATAACAACTGTTTTGCCGATAGTTTCAGCTTTGTCCCTTAACAAGAAACTCAATGTAACCCCGTCACGGGTTTGTATTGAACGGACTTCTTTAAGCGCATAAACCGGTGTTACGGAGAGGATTACCAGTAAACACACCAAAAATATCTTAATCATGGAATGACTCCTTATCAGATTGCATCATATGCCTCTTGCAGTTCCGGCGTATTCAGCGTACCTGACCATTGTTCTTCCAGCATCAGATCCTTGAACTCCACCATTGGCCCCATGGCCCGTACCCGCTCCGTCAGGTCAGTCACTACCTCAACCCACTTGCCCCCTTCGGCAGCCGAAACCCAGGAGAACTGAATCCGGTTCAGGTCAACACCGATGAATTCGAGTAGTTTGCGGAAGGCGGCAAAACGTCTTCTGGCGTGGTAATTACCGGCAATGTAGTGGCAATCACCGGGATGGCAACCGGAAACCAGTATGCCATCTGCCCCCTGCTGAAAGGCCTTGAGGATAAAGACCGGATCGATCCTGCCGGTACAGGGAAACTTGAGTACCCGTACGTTGGACGGGTACTGCATCCGGCTGGTACCGGCCAGGTCTGCCCCGGCATAGGTACACCAGGTGCAGACAAAGGCGATGATTTTTGGTTCAAAGTCGTGTTTAAGCTTGTCAACATGCATCAGCAAAACCCCATAGAAACACAGTCCAAACAATTTTAACGCCCGTTCGCTTTGCTCACTTAAGACGCAAAGACGCAGAGAAAGTCAAAGACCGTTTTTTTGTATAAAACCAAGATCAACGGATTTTGGTTTTGGTTCTTCTCTGCGCCTCTGCGTCTTGCCTCTGAACCTCTGCGTTAAAAAGCCTTTTGCCTTACAACGCCTCAATCATCGCTACAATTTGTTCATCAGTATACCCATCCAGCTCAACTGATTTTGACGGACAGGTGGCCTGACAGGTACCGCATCCGGCACAGACACCGGGGTTGACGTAGGCCACGACTTTGATCAGGTTGCCCTGACGATCCCGAATCTCTTTCTCTTCAATGGCACCGTAAGCACAGACCTTCTTGCAGGCAAAACAGCCCACGCAGCCGCTTTCCTTGACCCTGGCCACAATTGGCTCCCGTTCCAGCTTATCCTTGGCAAACAGGGTCATCACCTTGGCCGCAGCGGCTGAGGCCTGGGAAACGGTATCCGGGATATCCTTGGGGCCCTGGCAGGCGCCGGCCAGGTAGATCCCGGCGGTGGCGCATTCTACCGGCCTCAGCTTGGCATGGGCCTCTGAGTAAAAGTTGTACTTGTCGTAGGAGATACCCAGTTTTTGCGCCAGAAGGTCGGCACCTTGCTGGGGCTGTACCGCCGTGGCCAGCACCACCAGATCAGCTTCTATCTCTACCTGTACACCAACGGAAATGTCGCTGCCCATGACGATAATCTTATCCCCTTTTTGATACAACCGGGAAACCATGCCGCGAATATAAACCGCTTCTTCGTCTTCAATTGAGCGACGCCAGAATTCGTCGTAACTCTTGCCCGGCACCCGGGCATCCATAAAAAAGACGTAGGCTTGGCCATCATGCACCTTATGATGGTACAGCATGGTATGTTTGGCCGTGTACATGCAGCAAACCTTGGAGCAGTAGGAGATCCCTTTTTCCCTTGATCTGCTGCCAACACATTGGATAAAGACCACCTGCTTCGGCTCTTTGCCGTCTGAAGGACGCAGGATCTTGCCGCCAGTCGGGCCAGAGGCTGAGGCCAGACGCTCAAAAGTCATGCCATCGATGACATCAGGAATCTTGCCGTGGCCAAATTCACCATAGCCTTTGATGGGGGACCCCTTCGGCTTTTCAGTGATACGGTACAATTCAAATCCGGTGGCGACAACAATGGCGCCAACCGGTTCAACCACCAGTCGGTCTTCCTGTTCAAAATCAACCGCGCCAGGGCCGCAGACCTTCTGGCAGACCCCGCATTTCCCACTCTTGAACATGGTGCAGTTTTCACGGTCAATGACCGGTACATTGGGGACGGCCTGGGGAAACGGGACATAGATGGCGGTACGCATTCCCAGGTCGCAGTCAAAGTTGTTGGGGATCTTTTTCTGGGGGCATTTGGTCATGCAAACGCCGCAGCCGGTGCATTTGTGTTCATCAACCGAGCGAGCCTTCTTGCGGACCGTGACCTGGAAATTGCCGATGTAGCCGTCTACCTGTTCAATCTCACTATAGGTATGCAGGGTGATGTTGGGATGGTTGGCAACATCAACCATTTTAGGGGTCATAATGCATTGGGAGCAGTCAAGCGTGGGAAAGGTCTCAGAAAGCTGGGCCATATGGCCGCCAATAGAAGGTTCCCGTTCCACCAGTACCACCTGATGTCCACAATCGGCAATATCAAGAGCGGCCTGGATACCGGCAATACCTCCGCCAATCACCAGGGCCCGCTTGGTGACCGGAACCGTGATAGTGGGCAGCACCCGATTCTTCTTGACCCGTTCCACCAGCATGCCGACGATCTCGGTTGCTTTTTGAGTAGCCTCATTCCGATCTTCATGCACCCAGGAGCAATGTTCGCGGATGTTGGCCATCTCGCACAGGAATGGATTGAGACCGGCCTGTTCCACTGCCTTTCGGAAAGTACGCTCATGCATGCGGGGTGAACAGGCAGCCACCACAACATGGGTCAGACGGTGTTCGACAATTGCGTTCTTTACCAGGTTTTGTCCAGGGTCAGAGCACATGTATTTGTAGTCAACGGCAAAGGCAACACCCGGCATCAGGGCTGCCGCAGCAGCTACTTGCTCTACATCAACCGTACGGGAGATGTTCTCGCCACAATGACAAATAAAGACACCAATACGGGACATCTAGGCATTCTCCGCAGGGATCAACTCCAGCTTACGCAAGGTCTTGACCAGTTTTTCCGGCTGCACCGGCTTAACCAGGTGGGCTGATGATTGAGCCGCAACGTAGGCCTGAATCACATCCTGGGGGGTACTGAGCGATGACAACACCACAATCTGCACCCCTTTATTAATGGCAATGCCCAGTTTCTCTTCATGGCTGCGAATCGCCTTGGCAGCCTCTAATCCGTCCATCTCAGGCATAACAATATCCAAAAGGATCAGATGGTACGGCTCACCAGCCTTCAGTGCTGCAGTAAATCGATCCACCCCTTCAAGACCATTTTCAGCCTGATCACACAGGGCATAGGGCTCCATCTGCAGGGCCAGCATCTCACGACTCAGTTCATCATCTTCAATAATCAAGCAACGCAGCATAGACCCCGCCTAGATTAACTTTTTTTCTTTCAGCAATTTCTGTGGGCTGACAATCAACGCATCAAGCCCTAAATCTCCAGCCGGCACTCCAAGAGCAAGCCCCACCAACTGCGTCAGGTAGAATACCGGCATAGCATAACTGCAGCCATAGACCCCTTCAATCTCTTTCTGACGGATATCAAGATTGCCATGACACAACGGACAAGCCACCATAATGCAATCAGCACCGGCAGCCTTGGCCGATTCCAGTACTGCATTTGAGAGTTGCTGCACCACCGGTGGTCGGGAGAGCGTAAAGTTTGCGCCGCAACATTCAAGACGGTGGGTCCAGGCAACGGTTTCTGCCCCGACCGCTTCAATAACAGACTCCATTATGGTTGGAGCTTCAGTGCAATCAAGATTAGGCACATCAGTGGGACGGGTCAGCAAGCAGCCGTAATAGCAAGCCACCTTCAGACCCGCAAGCGGCTTTCTGGTAACCGCAGCCAGCTTTTCCAAACCAATATCACGAGCAAGTATCTCCAGCAGATGCTTAACCGAACTATCAAGCGGCACTGGCGCATCAATCGCCTTTTCAACCAATTTACGCTTTGTCTCGTTTTCAGACAGAATATGTTGGGCAAATTTAAGGCGGGAAAAACAGGAGGCACAGGCGACCGCCATATCACCGGGCACCTGCTGAGCCAGTTCCAGGTTTTTTGCAGACAGCGACAAGGACAACAATTCATCCACATTATGGGCCGGTGTAGCGCCACAACAGATCCAGTCAGGCACTTCATCCAGACCAATTTCAAGAGCAGCAAAAACTGCCTTTGTCGATACATCGTATTCAGAAGCAGACGCATGCAGAGAGCAGCCAGGGTAGTAAGAATAACGCTTCTCGCTCACAGAGCCTCCCCTTTGCGACGCATTTCCTCAATCCGGCTGAATATTTTCTCCACCTCAGCCATGTTCTTGTTTTTCTGGTGGAACACCTTCAGCTTGCCCTTGGTCAGCAATTTTGGCCCCAGCAGCATATCCTTTAGAAACTGACCGGACTTGACGTTAAATACCGCTGCCAAACGCATCTCATACTGACGACCATAGGTACGAATATTTTCCAGAAAAAGTCGATTAGCCAGCTGGACATAGCTTTCTTTTGATGGACCATCCTGATCCCACGAAAGCTTGCGCAGGGCATCCATGATTGCACAGAGGTCAACTTTATTGGGACAACGGGTAGAACAGGTTTCACAGGAAACGCAATACCAGATAGAACGACCGGCAAGAATACGTTGCCACTGCCCCAACTGCAGCAGCCGCATGACTCTGTTTGGTGGATGCTCCATAAAGGTAGCCATGGGGCAACCGGCAGAACATTTGCCGCACTGAAAGCAGCGCCGCACCGAGGTGCCTGACAGCGCCTCCACCTTGCGCACCATAGCTATATCCATGGTCTCCTGCGAGAGGAGCATTTTTTTCTTCTTCATAAAACCGCCGTTTTAGCGAGGCTAAAAATTCTTTCACTGCATAGATTTTAATCAGTTAGTTAGATACGCATTTGCCACCATTCACTTCACTTACACTAAAATTGTTTACACTATTCACAGCTATAAAATCAAGTTTTATATGGTCCACAACCCTGACAACCACAGACATAAACAGGCCCGCAGAATTATCTACGGGCCTGTTTATTCAGTAAAACCTATGTATGCTTAACGATTGGCCGGATTCTTGGGATCCCCCTTGTAGCCAAGCGCCTTCCAATCCAGACGACCTTTTTCACTGTGACAGTCGTTACACTTGAGCGCTTTGTCTTTAGGAGAAACCATATGGTTGATCGGCCAGACCATAGAGGTCTCAATCCAGCCAAACTTGCCACTATAGGGCTGGCCGGCTGCCTTCATGCCGGTTGCGATGGCAAGGTTCCAGTCAAATTTTGTCCAGTAACCGTCAGGACCAAAGGTATTAACGGCTGCAATGGTATTGTTACCTGCATCGTAAGGCTGCTTGCCCTTCATGACCTTGAAGGGGAAGATCTTGGCGTTGGGGTCTTTACGATCGCCCTTAGCTGCGGAAAGCTTAACCACTTTGGAAGGATCAATCTTGTCACCAAAGATTACGCGATCAACAGTGCCATTGTACCAGTAGTAAGTAGGAACAACATCTTTATCCCACAGAAAGTTACCCTTGATCTTGGCGTACAGCTTCTCACCATATTTATCGACAGGGATATCTTTCTCGGCAATATCCTTACCGGCGGTTGACCAATCCCACCAGGTTTTCGTCGGCTTGTCTTTGGCAAAAGCCGGAATGTGGCAGGTCTGACAGGCAATCTTTTGGGCATGTTTGTTCAAGAATGCATTTTTATGGACTTTTTCCTTATGACAATCAGTACAGCCCATAATCTTCTTGCCGGTGCCCACTGATACAGAAGCTGCCTCACCCTTGATCATATGATCCTTGCCGCCCTGGTGACAGGCCTGACAAGTCAGCTTGCTCTTGCCACCCATATGAATATCAATTTCGGAGGTGGGATTCTTCAGGCTGCCATCCAGATCGCCGTGCTTGACCCGGTCACCTCCACCACCGTAGAAGTGGCAGGAACCACAAGCTGCGCGGGTCGGCTTGCCAACAGACTGGGCAACCTTAACCAGATCAACTTCAGGCCATGGTTTACCACCAAACATTTTCTTCTCACCAGGATAAGCCGGATGTCCAGCTCCAGCCGGGAACTTCTTGTAGGTTCCAGTTGTTTCATGACAAACCAGGCAGTCTACGTTTTCAGCCTTGGTAAAATCAAACTTGTCATCTTTCCAGCCATAGCCGGTATGACAACTGGTACAACGGGGCCAGTTTGAGGGCACAGCAACACAGAAGTTGTTGATGGCGTTCTTCTTGCCAAATTCCATAACCTTACCATTCACGGTCTGCTTCTTTGACCAGGTCCAGTGCACCGACTTCATGTAGGCCTTGGTCTCGGCCTCATGGCACTCAATGCACTTCTTGGTCACCTCCGGACCGTTTTTGAAAGGACCATTGCCAACATAATCGGCATGGTTACCGGCAACTGCCGTAGAAGCCAGCGAAAGCCCCAACAGTAGCACTACCCGCGTCACAAACTTTGGTAATCTCATACGTTTCCTCCTTGCGTGGTTACCTCATTCAGAGGTACGAATATTCGCATATTTATATAAATAACTGATTACATTTATTTTTTTTAATACAATCTGTTTATACTTCATTCTGTATACATGTCGAGAAAAACGAACCTCCAGTATTTCTGAACCAAGAACCCAATCAACAGGAAAACATTTATTCTTGACACGCTCCGTAGCTCATGATAGAAGACGAATCTCTTTGTTCCCCAGTAGCTCAGTCGGTAGAGCGGGTGACTGTTAATCACCATGTCCG
>CAZNWF010000057.1:0-18241 GCA_964576485.1 uncultured Geobacter sp.
ACCAGTATGAACTGCTGACCCTGCTGCGCTCTCTCTGCCAGACCCACAACCTGACGGTCATGATTTCGCTGCACGACCTGATCCTGGCCCGCAACCTTGATCGCCTGCTGGTAATCCGTCAGGGGCAGCTGCTGGCCGATGGCCTGCCTACAGCAATCCTGACGCAACAACTGGTGCAGCAGACCTTTGATCTTGATCCCGGCTTTCAGGTGGCGGGTATTCCTGGATAATTATCCTTACTGCACCCGCTTCCCTATCTCTTTAACCCGCGGGTTGTTGAGCAGCCGCAAAATACCAAAAGCAATTGCGGCTACAGCATAACCCTTGGCAACTCAGCTGCAAACCCCAGGTATTTCTCTGCATTCTTCCGCAGGTGCGCCAGCAGGACAGCGCTAAAGGCCTGCTCATCAGCGGTCAGTTCGACCGTCAAGTCAAAGGTTTCAAGCTGCTGCAGCATGTTCCGGCAAAGGGTGCTCAGGGTACGGGCCACCTGACGTTGCGGCAGCTTACAGGCTTCACACATCTCGGCCAGTTGATAGGGTTGAATTTCTTCAGGATCAAAGGTGTCACCCACTGCCAGTGCCAGATCGCGGTCGTACTGGCTGGCGTAGCTGTCCAGGCAGAGCAGGTCATAGGCCGGGGCGGTCTGGATACCTTTTGGCCCGACAAACCAGGAGATGTTCTTGGCATGGGCATCACTGTTGCCGATCAGCAGATTGAACAGCACCCACTGCAGCAGGTCACGCAGTGCCGCAGCAGGAACCCGGCAGTGGTTGCAGGCAGCAGCAAAGAGCAGCGCTAGACTGGCACCGGAGCGGATGCCAGCGGCATGGCCGCCTTTCCCAAAAGGACGCTCATATTTGTAGATCGGTGGCAAATCCAGCATCTGGCAGCCATCAATCAGATGCAGGCGGTCTACCGTCCCCTGTGACGTCCACTGACGGTCAAAGCGTTGTACTGCCAGCACCGGTTCTCCCAGCCGGATCAACTGCACCGCTGCCACCGGCAGTTTCATCCTGCGGGCCAGTTCCATGCAGATATATTCATTGATAACCAGATGCAGATCCGGTTTGGTACCGAACTTGAGCAGGTGGGTGGATGCCAGTGTCCCCTCGCCAAAACCGATCCTGTTATCCGGCATGATCAGCACCGGCAGTTTATCCTGCACCCCGGCCACTGACAGGCGCGGCTTGTTATCCCAGAAGGCAATCGAGCGATCCGCCCGCTGGCTGATCCGCTCTGTCAGTTCCTTACGAGAGATTTCACGAAAGCTGGTTTGGAGCTGTTCGGTTGGCTGGCTGCTGTTCTGAAAGGTGAGAGCGCCGGTGGTTTCGCTGCCAATGGCATTGATCAGGCCAAAGATATTTGCTTTGGAAATTTGTTGGGTACGTGACAGCTCATCCAGCCAGCGTCCTTCCGGCAAGAGGTTGGCAAGGAACCGTTTCAACGCTTCGGACGGCACTGCTTCAGGGGGCAGATGGGGCGAGATGCTGAAACCGGCAGTTGCCAGCCAGCTCTGGTCATAGCCAAGGGAGTACTGATCCGTTGCGCCTTCAAACAACAGCCGCCCCAGCGGGACATGGTTCAGCTGCACCAACAGGTTCTCGCTCATTGGCTGTCTCCGGCTGCAATTGTGAGCGTGACCCCCAGCATCCGGCAGACCTGCAGGATACTGCTGAGACGGACATCACCGTTGGCACGCTCCAGCTTGCTCATGGTACTGACCGCAACTCCGCAAAAGGCTGCTGCTTCATGGATACCCATGCCGCTCTGAGTCCGGGCAGCGCGGACAAATCTACCCAGCGTCTCAGCATCATGCAGTGCCTGGGGGGCTGGTATCGTCGTTGCTACGACAGTCTTGGCCATATCGTCTATACTCCTTTATACATACTACTTTAGCAGAATTATTGCACACTCCATTGAGTCACACAACATAAATTATACTAAAGCAGTATTTATACCGTATCAAGCCTCATTATTCGTATTAATACTGTAATAGCAGTATAATATACCCCTTTAGAACCATCATACTGCTATTTTAACCCACCACAGCACCGTGCCGTGCTACTGTTAGCCCAACAACAGACCAAGGAGCATCTGCCTGATGGCATTACCGGTAACCATATATAAGGCAAACATCCAGCTATCCGATCTTGATCGCGGCATCTACGAAACCCTGCAGGCCACGGTGGCCCGTCACCCGTCTGAGACCGAGGAGCGTCTGGTGGGCAGGCTGCTGGCCTATGCCCTGCTGTATGAAGAGGGGCTTACCTTTACCAAAGGAGTCTGTGAGGGGGATGACCCGGATCTCTGGTCAAAGGCGCCGGACGACAGGATCAGGTCATGGATTGAGGTGGGGCTGCCTGATCCCGAGCGTCTGCTGAAGGCCCGGCGTCATGCCGATCAGGTGACTCTGCTGGCCTTTGGCAGCAAGCTGCCCAGTTGGGAACGCCAGCATCTGGACAAGCTGACCCACAGCAGCAATATCACGGTTATTACCCTGGAACAGGAGTTCATCAATCAGCTGGTTAGCCGACTTAAGCGTGCGGTTTCCTGGTCCATCACCGTGACCGAAGGCAACCTCTACCTGCAGGATGGCAGCGAGACCCTGGAGACCACCCCCAGACGTTATGCGCAGGGTTAGCTGATGTTGGAAGATGAGCACTATCAGCCGGATGCCCTGGAAGAGGGGATTGAGATCCCGCTGGAACGGATTGCCCCGGAGATTCTGCAGGCCCTGCTGGCTGATTTTGTCAGCCGGGAGTGGTCTGAGCTGTCTGATGCCGGTTTTACCCTGGAGCAAAAGATTGAACAGGTCTTGCAGCAGTTGAAGAGCGGACAAGCGCGAATACTGTTTGATCTGACCTCAAGTAGCTGGAATATTGTCTCTACGCAGTAGTTGTATAACAGGTCATATCGAAATCACCTCTCTCAATTACTGTAATAGCCATTTCCATACCGGCACCACGGTTATGCTTCCCGCAGCATGTTCTATGATTTCATCATCATTACGGGTGACAATGGTTGCCTGCGCAGCTGCCATCTCTGTCATTGCCTCATGCAGCGCCGCCAGTTCCCGCTTTCTGGTTGCCGGGTCTGCCAGAGATTCGCAGACCTGCACCAGCAGACGTGATCGGTCAGGCATCTGCACAATAAAGTCAACCTCTTTGCCACTACGGGTCCGGTAATAGTAGATGTCGCTGCTTATCCGTCTGAGTGCGGTAAAGACCAGGTTCTCAAGCAGGTGTCCTGCATTTGCCAGTATGCCGGAAGATACCGATCTGACCAGACCATGATCCACACAGTAGATCTTTTTTGGGTTTGCGTTGCTGCGTGAAAGAGAGGCATCAAACAGTCGTACGGTAAAAAGGAAATAGGCGTCTTCAAACCACTCAAGGTAGTCCGTCACTGCAGACTTTGGTGCTTTGTGGCCCCGTGACTTCAGGTAGCCGGTCAGGTTATTGATGCTATAAAGTGATGCAATGTTGTCTACCAGCCAATAAGCCAGGTCCAGAACTGCCTGGGGATGGGATATGTCATTACGCTCTACCAGATCACGATACAAAATGGTGTGAAAATATTCCTGGTGAATCTTCAGGCGCATACGGCGATCCAGAGCGACAACTTCAGGAAACCCGCCTGACTCCCAGTAGCCTTCAAACCCTTTCTGGGCCATCAGACGATCCTTGGTTGAAAAGGGGGGCTGGCTCTTAATCTGAGTAGCATCCAGAAATTCTTTGAACGAAAACGGGAAAAGCTCCCATGTCAACGCCCTACCGCGCATCTGGGTAGCAATCTCTTTTGACAGCATCCGGGCCGATGAACCGGTCAGGTACAGTTCACACAGCTCTGTACGCAGCAGGCGATCTGCAAACGGCTCCCAGCCTGCCACCATCTGGATCTCATCCAAAAAGATGTAGACCGTCTCCTGATGCTTCTTTTCAGGGTACAATGCATAATAGGCATCGGCAACCACGCTGATCCCTCCATGCTGGAGCGGATGTAGACGGTCATCGAAAAAATTGAGGTAGAGGATATTCTGCCGTGAAACTCCGTTATTCAGAAGCCGCTGCATAATCTGGGACAGACAGGTTGATTTGCCACTTCTGCGCACACCGATGCAGACGGCTGCCTTGCCTGGCACCGGCACCATTTCCAGGTCACGGAACACCCCTGTTTGAAGTGTGGTTTCCTGATGGTCGAGGATGATTGACTTAATGGTATCCAGCATAAGCACTCCCAAGCTAACAATGCTGGAAATGTTTATTACCACTATTGACGATAATTGAGAATAAATATTATCACTATGCCCATAGCTACAGAGTACGCAGCACGGTTTATAATGTTACCCCATGCAGATCCCGCTTGTGGTAGCGCCAGGCAAAGGCAAATGCCCTGGCATACCAATCCACCAGAAACACCCCCCAGACCGCATATAGTGACAGGTGTAGCACCGGCCCCGCGATCCAGGCCAACAGCACCCGCACCCCCCACATGGTCAGCAGCGTCACGATAAAGACGTAGAAGGTGTCGCCCGCCCCCCGCAGAGAACCGGCATAGACAAAGGAGACCGCCAGCGGGATCTGGGCAAAGGCCACGATCCTTAAGAAAACCGCTCCCTGCCGGATCACCTCCGGGTCGTGGGTAAAGATCATTACCAGATACTGCGGGATCAGCAAAAAGATCAGTGCCATGATCCCCATTACCACCAGGGCCAGACGTAGTGCTTCAGCATTACCGGCATGGGCGCGCTGGTACTTTTTGGCCCCCAGCGACTGCCCCATCAGGGTGGCAGCGGCGATCCCCATCCCGGCACCGGGCATGAAGGAGAGCGATTCAATCGAAAGCCCGATCTGGTGGGCAGCGTAGGCGGTGGTACCATAGGCGATCACCACGCTGGAGTAGACCAGTTGCCCGGATTGCTGGGCCACCCGTTCCAGGGCAACCGGCCAGCCCACCTGCCAGATTCTGCTAAACAGTTCTTTATCCGGCAGCCCGACCGTCAGGTAGCCCTTGCGAAAAGCCTGCCAGAGCAGATATGAACAACCGATGAATTCCGAGCAGTTAATGGCGATTGCCGCCCCTTTAACCCCCATGGCAGGCAGGCCCAGTTTGCCGTAGATCAGCGGCCAGGCCAGCAGGATATGCAGGATGTTAACCAGCAGAATCCCCTCCATCGGGGTGCGGGTGTTGCCCACCCCATGCATGATGGCCGAGAGGATGTTGACCCCGGTGGTCCAGATCAGCCATAAGAAAACCAGCCGGATATACTCATGGGCCAGCTTTTGCACCTCTGGCGTTGCCCCCATCAGACGGGCCAGCTCACCGCCACCATAGGCCCCGATCAGTGAAACCAGTGCGGTCAACCCCAGACAGAACAGCACGGCAGTACCGGCAGCCCGCCTTGCTTCTTCGTGGCGGCCCGCACCGGTCAGATGGGCGATCACCACCGTGGTGCCGGTGGAGAGCCCCCAGAAAACCGTCATGATCACAAATATCTGCAGTTGACCAAGCCCGGTGGCAGCAATGGCCGAGGCCCCCAGGCCACCGGTCAGGAAGATATCAACAATGGCAACCAGGCGTTGAAAGAGGGATGAGAGCAGCACCGGCATGGAGAGCCGGAAGACCGAGCAGCGGATTGAGGCAGGTTTACCATCCAGACAGGGGAATATGCGGCGCAGCAGGGCAGACATGGTGGGAACTGTAGTCCCTGAAGGCTGGGGCCGTCAATAAAAAGGGCAGGATCAAGTTAATTCCAAAGTGTTGCCATTTCGCCTAGAGGACCACAGCTTTGAACTCTTCCAGCTGTACCTTGAGCTTTTCAAAACCTGCCGGTGCCCCCGTGATATCACCGGTCTTGGCATCGGCCTCAATGGCCGCTGCGGTTTCCCGCATCTGCATGGCACCGATATTGGCGGAAGATCCTTTAATGGCGTGGGAACTGGTCCGCACCTTATCCGGGTTTCCTTCTGCAATCGCCTCTTCCAGAGCGGTCATGTTCGGCTCAACCCCCTTAAAAAAGAGCCCCATAAAACGAGGAATCAGCGCTTCAGCTCCGCCCAACCGTTCCAGCAGATCCGCCTTGGCGTAGATCGGAATTCCATCTTCAGTAGCAGGCGCAGGAGTTGGCGCAGCAACGACCACCGGCTGTTCAGTAACCACAGCACCACAGTAACGCTGCAGCATTTCAAGCATCTGGGCCGGCTTGACCGGTTTGGACAGATAATCATCCATGCCGGCAGCCAGACATTTGTCACGATCATCCTTACCGGCATAGGCGGTCATGGCAACAATCGGCGTCCGACCAAGGCCCCGTTCCTGCTCAAGCTTCCTGATGGCAGTGGCCGCCTGCAGACCATCCATCTCCGGCATCTGCACATCCATCAGCACAATAGCAAACTGACCGGCAGCATAGGCATCCAACGCCTCCTGGCCATTGGTTGCTTCGGTTATGAGGTGGTCGTACCGCCCCAACACCGCCTTGGCAAGCTCCCGGTTAACCTCTACGTCGTCAGCCAAAAGTATAGCCAGCCCTTTGGGTGGCTCTAGGGACAGGGGAGCCGTGGCGCCTTCCCCTTCAATCACCACATCATCACCAACCGTTGCTAACAGGGTTGTAAAACAGAAGCTGCTGCCTTTTCCCGGCTCACTCTCCACCCAGATCCGGCCACCCATCAGCTCTGCCAGCCGACGACAGATGGTCAGCCCCAGACCGGTGCCGCCAAATTTTTTAGTGGTGGTCAGATCGGCCTGTTCAAAGGTCTCGAAGATACGTGACTGGGCCTCAACAGGAATACCGATCCCCTGATCTGCCACGCAGAATCGCACCAGCAGGAATCCACCCCGCGTCACCTCCAGTTGTGCCGATACGGTGATCTCCCCCTGTTCACTAAACTTTATGGCATTGCCCACCAGGTTGATCAAAATCTGACGCAGCTTATAGCTATCACCATCCAGACGATCGGGCACCGCCTGATCGACCCGGATTACCAACCGCAACCCCTTCTGTTCAGCCTTCAACCCCAGAGAATACAGCCCCTGCTCAAGGCATTTACGCAACAGGAACGGCGCAGCAGCCAGCTCCAGCTTGCCAGCCTCAATCTTGGAAAAATCCAGAATATCATTAATAATCACCATCAGGTTTTCTGCTGAATCCCTGATTGCCAACAGCTGCTTGCGCTGCTGCTCCGGCGTAAAACCACCTTCCAGCAGCAGCTCTGTCATCCCCATCACACCGTTCATAGGGGTGCGGATTTCATGGGACATGTTGGCCAGAAACTCGCTCTTGGCCTGACTGGCGGCTTCGGCTTTTTCACGGGCCACTGCCAGTTCACGGGTCCGTTCCTCTACCCGCTGTTCCAAGGTTGCCATGTGCTCCTTCAGCAGACCGCGCAGGGTGGTACTCTCCAGGGCATAGGCAGCAGCATTCAGTAAAATGGAAAGGGCATTCAGGGAGGGGGCGTCAAAGGTGGCGGATTCATCCGCCACCTGACCGATAAACATGCCGTGGATACGGGAACGGGTGGTGATACTCTGCAACAGCAGGGTACCACCCCCCTGGGCCGGAACCATGACCGCCTGATTCCGATTCAGGGCCCAGGCAAAGGCACCATCCAGAATGGCTGCGTCACAGGCTTCCTGCAGTCGAATGGTACAGGAGTCACTGTCACAAGAGGTCAACTCAAAACTGCCATCATTCATCGCTTCCAGAATACCGGTCAGGGCGAACGGAATCAGGCGCCTCACCTGAGCCAGCGTGACCTGAAAAATATCATGCAAGCCCTCTGCGCGTGCCAGATCAGCCTGAAAGTCCCCGCTGGAGGCCAACATCTCAAGAATGGCAATATACCTGCGGTTGGCCTCCTCCAGATACTGAACCCGCTCTTGCAAAAAGAGAGGAAGCGTTGTGGTATCGTCAGACGCGGTCATGGCGTTTCCGACAGAATGGTAAAGGTTTCTTCAATCTGGGGTTCTGCCTGTTTCATCACCGCTCCCAACTGGTGGGGGGTCATCCCCAGCCGGTCCCAGGCTGCCCCGTCAAGGGGAGGGACGAACCGTTCGCAGCTTTGCCCCAGTTCAAAGGCCTGACAGATAATATCTGCAATATGAATCAAGGAGGTTTCCAGCGGAAACTGCTCTGCCCGTGACGGGCGATGGTGAAAGGCGACCGGATCGGCAATGTTGGCCGGAATCTTCCACTCCTTCAGCAACGCCCCCCCTGCCTCGGCATGGTCAAATCCAACCCGCTTCAGCTCAACATCAAAATAAAGCAGACCTTCCGTCTGGGTTTCTTCAATCATCTCACGCACCAGATCACCCAGAACCGTTGCCATAATCAACTGGCCGATATCGTGGAGCATACCTGCCACAAAAAAACGCTCTACATTGGCCTCCCGACGCCAGGTGGCCAAGGCCCGGGCGATGATACCGCAGGCAATGGAATGACGCCAGAAGGTGGCCATGCTCATCAGCTCTTCGGGAATCCCCTTGAAAATCCCCATCACCGAAGCAGCCAGAGCCAGATCCCGCAACTGTTGGGTGCCGATGATGGTAACCGCCTTGCTGATGGAATCCACCTTGCCAAAGTAGCCAAACATCGGACTGTTGGCCAGCCGCAGCAGACGCGCCGTTAGCCCCTGGTCTTCAGTTATGATTTTACCGATATCGTCGATGGAGGTGCGGGGATGGTTGATCGCCTCGTTGAGCCGATCATAGAACAGCGGCAGGGAGTAGACCGTGCTGGTGCGATCTATCAGCCATTGAACCGTATAGGTAGGGGCATCAGCAAAGGCCATGCTGAATCCTCCTGATCGCCGCTAACCGCAACAGTTCCCGCAGGGCAGGATGCTCAGTGCCGGAATGCCTGAAGTGTGGCAACAATGCCTCTTCAGCTGCAGCCAGTGCTGCCGGGTCTATCTCAGCCGGTAGCGGTGGCTCGTTATCCAGATAATCAATACCGGCGATATCGACCTCTGCCACTCCCCAGGTCCGGAAGATGGTCAGATGTTTCTGGTTCAGCTCAGCTCCGGCCCCTAACAGCATGCGACCGTTACGGTCAAGCACATCGCTTGCCAGTACCATCCCGATCTCAAGATTATCAAGCGCCACCAGTCCCATGCTTTTGGCCTATCCTGTTTTTTGAAGTTTGATTAGAATACCATTTTTCCAGGCTAACTCAAGGATTAGTCGCTTTTCCCATCTTTTTGACCGTTGTCATGCCACGCCCCCCAGAAACAAGGCAGGATGGAACCATGCAAAACGAACCGACGACACAACAGAAAAAAGATATCAAGGTCATCGCCAAATTTACGGAAGTCTGGTGTGCAGGGCAGCACCATAGCAACCAGCAGCCGGTAACCGTGCATCAGGGGCTGCAGCCGTTCAAGCTCTGTCCTGACTGCAGCGCTTTTTTACAGTACGCCGTTAAAAAGCGGATAAACTGCCCGCTTGAGTCTGAAAAACCGACCTGCAGACGCTGCCGGATTCATTGCTATGCCCCGCAGCAACGGACCCTGGTCAAACAGATCATGGCCTGGTCAGGACGGAAAATGATTCTGAGGGGACGGCTGGATTACCTCTGGCACTATTTCTTTTAGTAGCCGCTTTGTGGTACATACCGTAGCATGAACAAACCTCTTATTGCCATCACCATGGGAGACCCTTGCGGGGTCGGGCCTGAAATTATCGTTGCTGCCCTGACCGATCCGGCCATCCGTACCGCCTGCAGCCCACTGGTGCTGGGTGACCGAAGAACTATGCAACGGGCGCTAACCGTCTGCAACAGCCCGTTGAAACTTGTCTCGGTTGCTTGCCCGGCTGAAGCCAACGATCTGCCGGGCAGCGTCATCCCCCTGCTGGAGCTATCCAGTCTGGCTGATGCTGACATCGCCTACGGCAAGCCTTCAGAACTGGCTGGCGATGCGGTCTACCGCTATATCCGCCGCGCAGCCGAGCTGTGCCTGACCGGCGAGGTAGCGGCCATGGCCACCGCACCGATCTGCAAGGAGGCGATGCACCGGGCCGGGCACCACTACCCCGGCCACACTGAGCTGCTGGCCGAGCTGTGCCGCTGCGACCAGTTTGTGATGATGCTGGCAGGCGACGTATTGCGGGTGGCGCTGGTGACCATCCATGAGGCGATTGCCCATGTTCCCGGCCTGATCAGCACTGAACAGGTATTGAAGACCATCCGGGTTACGGCCAACGGTGTTGCCCCGCTCTGTGACAGCAACGCCCCCCGGATCGCGGTACTGGCGCTGAACCCCCACTGCGGCGAAGGCGGCATGTTCGGCAGCGAAGAGGCCGATGCCATTATCCCGGCTATTGCTGCCGCACAAAATGAGGGACTGGATGTTGCAGGCCCGTTCTCCGCCGACACCTTCTTCCACTTTGCTGTGCAGGAGCCAGCCCCCTACGATGCGGTGGTGGCCATGTACCATGATCAGGGCCTGATCCCGCTCAAGATGCGGCACTTTGACGATGGGATCAATATTACCCTTGGGTTGCCGATCATCCGCACTTCGGTTGACCACGGCACCGCCTACAATCTGGCTGGCACCGCTACCGCCTCGGCAAGCAGCATGAAAGCCTCCATCAGGATCGCTGCAAAACTGGCAGCCGCCCGATGAAACTGCCAGAGTTGATCCCCGGCAGACTGATCAAGCGCTACAAACGTTTTCTGGCTGATATTGAGCTTGAGGATGGTTCTGTGGTTACGGCCCACTGCCCCAACTCCGGCAGCATGCTGGGCTGCAACCTGCCTGGCAGCCCGGTGCTGCTCTCCTTAAGCCCTAATCCCAACCGGAAACTGGCCTACACCTGGGAGCTGCTGCAGGTTGATGGCTTCTGGGTAGGCTTGAACACCATGCTGCCCAACCGGTTGGCTGAAGAGGCGATTCTGAACGGGACCATTACCGAGTTACAGGGCTATCCACACCTGCGGCGGGAAGTTGCCTACGGCAGTGAGCGCAGCCGGATCGATATCCTGCTGGAGGGAGATGGCAAGCGCTGCTACGTTGAGGTAAAGAATGTCACCCTGGTGGAAGGAGGATTGGCGCTCTTTCCCGATGCGGTCACGGCACGGGGGCAGAAACATTTGCGGGAACTGATGGAGATGGTCAGAAACGGTGATCGGGGGGTACTGCTGTTTACCGTACAGCGTGGCGATGGCAACACCGTTGCTCCGGCTGACCGGATAGATCCTGAATATGGCAGACTCTTGCGTGAAGCGGTTGCAAACGGCGTGGAGGCGTTGGCCTACCGGGCCGAGGTCAGGCCGGAGCAGATCCGGCTGACCGAACGGCTGGCAGTCCTGCTGGATTAGTCTTCAAAATCCACTGCAACTATTGATGAACAGTTGGCCTTCATGAACGGCACCACTTCACCGGCATGGTAGGGGTGTACCTGATAGGTTTGCAGATCAGCCAGTGAATCAAACCTGGTAATCACCGCCACGTCGTAGGAACGCTCAGAGCGAATCACGTCAATTCCTGCCTCAAGATGACGCAACTCCGCAATCCTCCCTTCCATGGACAGCAGTTTATCCCGCACCGCAGCGATCTTTTCCGGGGTTTGCTCAGCCAACTTAAAAAAGACGATATGGGTTACCATGATATTCCTCCTTAGTATTCATTTGAGCCTCTTTCAAAATGTTCTGTTCAGATACCCCGACTTAGCCGTTTCTGTCAACCAGTCCCCTTGAGAGTTGTAAAATTGGTGATACAGTTAGTGTGTACTCCCTATGGCCTGTGGCCGTCGAACTCATCCTGGAGGTGCTGCCATGTCAGAATCCAAACTCATTCCATCCATCGACAATCGTTTGGGGGCCTTACTTGAGGTGTCACGACGTCAAAATGCCCTCCGCCTTGAGGAGCCCCAGCCAAAGCCAACGGTCACCATCTCACGGGAGTTCGGTTGCGAGGCCTATCCGATGGCTGAACTGCTGCGTCAACAGCTGGAAAAGAGCACGAAAGAGCCATGGACCCTGATGGACAAGGCGTTGCTGGATGAGGTTGCCAAAAACCACAGCCTTTCTGATCAGGTTTTACACAATCTGGGCGATAAAAACCGCTTTCTTGATGATTTCCTCTCCACCTTTTCCAATCGCTGGAAAAGTGACAAGGATTACTATCGGCTGCTATCGCGTCAGATTATCGCCCTGGCAGAACAGGGCAACGTCATCCTGGTTGGACGTGGCGCACCAATTGTCACCCGCAACATGAAGAACTGTTTTCATTTCAGGATGTACGCTTCAGAAACATTTAAAATAGCCTCCATAGCTAAGCGGCTAGGGCTTGATGACGGGGAGGCCCGGACGCTGGTGGAGCGCCGTCAGAAAGAGCGAGATCGTTTTATCCGCGATTTTCTGGATCGTGACCCCTATGACTTGAGCGTCTACCACCTGGCGTTTAATAATGACCGTAACAGTGCGGCCAAGATAGCCCAGACGATTCTGGACTACCTGCTGCATCCCTAGTTGGCGCTGCGATCTGCCAATCAACAAGAAGGGCCGGTTCTTCCGGCCTTTTTACTTGGCGGCTTTCATGGTATGCTGGTTCCCTAGCGAGAGCTATTCAGGACATTCGGGGAGGGCACGGTGAAGAAGTTCCTGCTGGGAATCGGCATTATCATCATACTGTATCTGGGCTATGTGGTTATCTCATTGGCGTTGCTGCCACCGGTGAGCAGTCTTGCCGACAAAAAACTGAACCTGAATATCGACGTACGCGACTGGCAGGGCAACGAACACCCTTTTTTGCTTGGTCCCAAAAACCGGCGCTGGACCCCTTCCAACCGGATACCGCCCGAAATGAAATGGGCCGTGATCCTGGCTGAGGACAGCAACTTCTATAAACATGACGGAATTGACGTTAAGGCGATCCGCGAGGCGATCAAATACGATCTGGAAAAGCAGAGCATGGCCCGTGGTGCCTCCACCATCACCCAACAGGTGGCAAAGAACGTCTTTCTATCCCGCGAAAAGACCATTACCCGCAAGCTGAAAGAGGTTTATCTGGCCTGGCGGATGGAGCAGGAACTGACCAAGGGACGCATCCTTGAGCTGTACCTGAATGTGGTTGAGCTAGGCCCGATGGTGTACGGCATCGGCCATGGTTCCCAGTACTATTTCGGCAAACCGGCCTCAGCCATGACCCCGCGTGAATGCGCTTTTCTGGCAGCCATGCTGCCCGGCCCCCGCGTGGCCTACAACCCCTACCGTAATCTGGGCAAGGTCTTAAGCCGTTCCAACATGATCCTGCGCAAACTGCGTAGCAAAGGGGTCATCAGCTCTGATGAGCTGCAGGTGGCCCTGGCAACATCTCCCAACATTGCCGGTCTACAGCGCAAAGTGGATACCGCAATTCAACAGGAAGCGATCATGAAACCGACCTCCTCGGCCGCTGCACCTGCTGCGCCCCAGGAGCCAGCGGAACCGGAGACTGCTGCACCAAAACCTGAGCCAGCAGCCCAGGAACAACCGGCAACCACAGCAGCTGATGGAAAGCCCTGAGCATGTCACCCCGTCGTCATCAGGAGCGGTTTTCTCGCCTGATACGGCATCTGCGCCACCATGGCACTGCCTTGCTGCCGCTGCCGGTAGGAGCTGGACAGGTAACGCTACTCCCGGACGGACCTCACTTTTTTGAGGCACTTTTTAACGATCTGAATAACGCACAGCAGCTCATCTGCCTTGAATATTACCGGATCCGGGCAGATCTGACCGGGCAGCGCTTTGCTGATCTGCTGATTGAAGCTGCCGCGCGGGGGGTCAAGGTTTTTCTGCTCTATGACGCCATTGGCTGCCATGTCACCCCGGACAGCTATTTCCAGCGCTTGCAGACAGCAGGTGTCTCCTGCCTGGCGTTTAATCCCTTCTCCTTAAGCCGTATCCACTGGTTTGACCGCCGCAATCATCGCAAGCTGGCACTAATTGATAACCGGGTGGCCTATCTGGGCGGTCTGAACATCAGCGACGCTTATGCCGGTCTGACCGACGAGCAGCTCCGGTTCCGCGATGTCGGCTTCAGCCTTGGTGGTGCTGCCCTGGCAGCCCTGCAGGAACTGTTTGCCGACACCTGGGCGTTGGAGCGTGGCAAACGTCCTGAGCTACCTGCGCCAACGATTCACAACTGCACACCTGATGATACGGAAGTAACCCTGATCAACGGCGGCCCGCATCAGCGGCGCTCAGCCATCCGTACCGCCTTTCGGGTTTCCATGGCTTCCGCCTCCCATGAACTGCTGATTGCAAACCCCTATTTCATACCTGGCCCACGGATACTACGCTCCCTGCTACGCGCTGCCAAACGGGGAGTCCGGGTCAGACTGCTGCTGCCAGCCCGCACAGATGTGCCGGTGGTACGGGTGGTCAGTCGCGGCTATTATGAAGTGTTGCTCAAAGCTGGCATTGAGATCTATGAGCTGGAACGCCAGCTTCTGCACGCGAAGTTGATGCTCATCGACGGGGAGCAGACCGTCATCGGCTCAGCCAATCTCGACCAGCGCAGCTTCCACCGCAACTTTGAGATTAACGCCATTGTGCGCAGCCAATCATTTGGTACCCAGGTTCA
Source organism: uncultured Geobacter sp. (assembly GCA_964576485.1). Lineage (GTDB taxonomy): Bacteria > Desulfobacterota > Desulfuromonadia > Geobacterales > Pseudopelobacteraceae > Trichlorobacter. The sequence continues at coordinate 14,571 of CAZNWF010000057.1, forward strand.
CCGGCTATTTGAACAGGATTTTGACGGTTCACGGCGTATCACCCTTGATGGACATTCTCGACGGGGTCTTGGCGTGCGCCTGCTTGAACTGCTACTCAGGCCGATCAGCTGGTTTCTCTGACACCATGCTGATCGACACCCACTGCCACCTTGATCTACCCCCGCTGTTTGAGAAGCTTGATGAGCTGCTGGCAGAGGCCCGCACTGCTGGAATTACCAAATGGATTGTACCGGCCGTACATCCTGATGGCTGGCAACGGATCTCCGAACTGGCAATTCTGCATCCTGCCCTGCGGCCGGCCTACGGTATCCATCCTCTGCACGCAGCGGTCGCCACTGCTCAGCAGTTGCAGCAGTTAAGGTTCCTGGCGCCAACAGGGGTAGCCATTGGGGAGATCGGTCTGGATGCCACCTGTGGTGACCTTGATAAACAGGAAACTCTCTTTCGTGAACAGTTGAGAATTGCGCGGCTCCACGGTCTTCCGGTGCTGATTCACTGCCGTAAGGCAATCGGGCGCACCCTGGCAATCCTGCGTGAGGAGCACGCTGATCAGATCGGCGGTATCATGCACGCTTTTTCCGGCTCACTGGAATCAGCCAGAGAATGCATCAAACTTGGCTTTGGAATCTCACTGTGCGGCACTCTGACCTGGCACAGCGCTGTTCGACCGGTTTTGCTTGCTGCTCAACTGCCACTCAACCAGTTGGTATTGGAAACGGACGCACCAGATCTAAGCCCGGCTGATCATCCTGACATTCCAAACAGACCCGTTTGGCTATGCGAAGTTGCTCTTAAACTGGCAGCAATCAGAGGAATACCCTTCACTGACATCGCCCGACAGACAGCTGCTACAGCGCAACGGATAATTCCCAAACTCTGAAACGGCTCTTGTCCAGCACTATTCTGCATGGTATTGTACGTGTAAAGGAGATCGCCATGAAACAGTTTCTACCAGCTGTCTTTTTACTGATTCTGGCCCTACCCGGCTGCAGCATGTTTACGGCCTGGAAGAGCATTCCCCCGCCGGGCGGCTGCGACCAGTGCCACTCAACAGAACTGTCTGCCAATTGGCGGGTGGCCTACCAAGCTGCAACCGTGGCTGATGAGCGCGGTCAGCTGGCATTCCAGACCCCGCAACAGAATACTCCAATCAGGAAAAACCAGCCTTCATCTGCTTTAGATCTGCGCAAGTCTGAAGATTCACGCTGTTTTGATTGTCACAGCGCACCAACACCTGCCCACAAAGAGCGTAAAGGCAAGTTCCACCACGGGCAATAAAAAAAATATTGACATTATTTTCGCACTGAGTATAGTTTCCCTTTGTTGCTTACACTGCCCTGTCGTTACAGGGTTAAATAACCCAAGAGGTGAAATCACATGAAAAAAATGCTCTCCCTGTCCCTGGTACTGGCTCTGGCCCTCGGCGTTGCTGCTGGCTGTAAGAAGAAAGAAGAAGCAGCTGCTCCTGCTGCTCCTGCTGCAGAAGCTCCTAAGGCTCCTGAAGCTCAGAAGCCTATGTCTTCTGTAAAAGCTCCTGAAGCTGCTGCTCCTGCTGCTGCTCCTGCTGCTGCTCCTGCAAAAGAAGAGAAGAAGCACTAATTCTCGTTTTTTGTTCATTAAGGCCTGTCAGGGTAACCTGGCAGGCTTTTTTTGTTTCAGGAGCAGACTGTTATGCATGAAATGGCCCTTACCCAAGGAATTGTTGACATCTGTCTGCAGTATAGCGCTGGCCAACGGGTTACTGCTGTTGTGGTTGAGATCGGAACCCTGTCCGGTGTTGTACCTGAAGCGGTCGAGTTTTGTTTTGCTGCCTGCAGCAGTGATACCCTGGCCGAATCAGCCCGGCTTGAAATCAGACGTTTGGAGGCACAAGGGCGCTGCCTTGACTGCGCTACCCTGCAGCCGGTCGAACGGCTCTATGACCCCTGCCGGCAATGCGGCAGCTATGCCCTGGAGCTACTTAGCGGCGAGGAGATGCGGGTGGTGGAAATAGAAGTGGATGACTAAAAAAGGCTGATCCGTTACCGGACCAGCCTTTTTTAATTTTCTACCAGGTGAAGCTAGCGCCTTGATATGGAATTCGAGCTACTCATTCCAGCCTTCAGGATGCACCTCACCGATCTGCTCCCAATGTTCTGGCGAACGCCAGAGTGAGGAGAGAATCAGCTCACGCATATGCAGGAATTCCTTGGGCAGCCGGTCATACATCTTGATAAACAGCTCATCGTGGGAGACCAGCTCATTCTGCCAGACATCACGATCAACGGACATCAGATCGTTGAACGTTTCGCGGGACATCTCCGCACCTTCCCACTCCATATCTTCATAACGGGGCATCCAGCCCAGTGGTGATTCAACCGCACCGGTCTTACCCTGTACCCGCTCAACAATCCACTTCAGCACCCGCATATTCTCGCCATAGCCTGGCCAGATAAACTTGCCGTCAGCATCCTTGCGGAACCAGTTAACACTGAAGATCCGTGGCGGACGGGCGATACTGCGTCCAAACTGCAGCCAGTGAGCAAAGTAGTCAGCCATGTGGTAACCGCAGAACGGCAGCATGGCAAACGGGTCACGACGAACGTTACCGGTGGCGCCCACTGCAGCGGCAGTAGTCTCAGAGCCAAGAGTTGAGGCCAGATAGACACCAAAGTTCCAGTTAAAGGCCTGATAAACCAGCGGCACGGTATCTTTACGACGACCACCGAAGATGAAGGCGCTCATCGGCACACCTTTAGGATTTTCCCAGTCAGGATCGATACTGGGGCACTGGGAAGCCGGGGCGGTAAAGCGTGAGTTCGGGTGGGCAGCCGGACGACCGCAGCCGGGATTCCAGGGGTTACCCTGCCAATCGGTCAGCTTGGCCGGTACTTCGCCGTCCATCCCTTCCCACCAGACATCGCCATCTTCGGTCAACGCCACGTTGGTGAAGATCGAGTTCTTTTCGCAGGAGATCATGGCGTTGGGGTTAGTCTTGTAGTTGGTACCCGGTGCCACACCGAAATAGCCGAACTCCGGGTTAATCGCATAGACCTGACCATCAGCCCCCGGCTTGATCCAGGCAATATCGTCACCAATGGTGGTTACCTTCCAGCCCTTTTCCTGGAACGGCTTGGGCGGAATCAGCATGGCAAAGTTGGTCTTGCCGCAGGCGCTGGGGAAGGCAGCTCCCACATAGGATTTTTCGCCGGTGGGGGACTCAACACCCAGAATCAGCATATGTTCTGCCAACCAGCCCTCATCTTTACCCTGTTTGGAGGCTATCCGCAGGGCCAGGCACTTCTTGCCCAGCAAGGCGTTGCCACCGTAGCCTGAGCCAAAGGACCAGATCGCACGCTCCTCAGGGAAGTGAACAATGTATTTTTCCTTGTTGCAGGGCCAGGGTACATCTTTCTGGCCTGGCTCAAGCGGCATACCGACAGAATGCAAACAGGGTACAAACTCACCGTCGCCAAGCACATCCAGCACCTGCTTGCCCATACGGGTCATGATCTTCATATTGACCACAACATACGGGGAATCGGTGATTTCAATCCCGATTTTAGCGATATTGGAGCCCAGTGGTCCCATGCTGAACGGGATCACATACATGGTACGCCCCTTCATGCAGCCCTTGAACAGGCCGTTCAGGGTTTCCTTCATCTCTTTGGGATTGACCCAGTTATTGGTA
>CAZNWF010000058.1:0-18016 GCA_964576485.1 uncultured Geobacter sp.
TGATCAAAACCTACTACCGACAGCTGGATAAAGAGGGGCAACTGCCGTTTTTAGGCTAAACGCTTTGCATTACAAGTCAAAAAGGCGCCTACCGTTTCCGGTGGCGCCTTTTTGACTTGTAAATTTACAAAGTTGTCTACAGCTCCTCAAACTCTTCATCATCAGAACTATACTCATCTTCTTCAAATGCACGATCGATACAATCTTCTTTGAGCCCCTTGATAAAGCGCTGGTTCTCATCCAGATTTTTGGCAATTTCCTGCAACAGCAGGTCCAGACCTTCATCCTTGGGAGCATCCACATGCATAGGCTATCTACCCGCCAAGGCCATCAAGATAACGCTCAGCATCCAGTGCCGCCATACAACCGGTGCCAGCTGACGTGATCGCCTGACGATAGATATAATCCTGCACATCGCCAGCTGCAAAGACCCCCGGCACGCTGGTCTGGGTGGCAAAGCCTTCTGAACCGCCACGGGTCTTGAGATAGCCATCTTTCATCTCAAGCTGTCCGTCAAAGATACTGCTGTTGGGGGAATGCCCAATAGCGACAAACACGCCATCAAGGGTAATCTCTTTGGTGGAACCATCGCGGACATCCTTGATCCGCATACCGGTCACCCCGCTGGCATCACCCAGCACCTCGTCAAGGGTGTGGAACCACTCAATGGTCACGTTACCCTCTGCAGCTTTTGCCTTCAGCTTGTCAGCCAGGATTTTCTCTGAGCGGAACTGATCCCGCCGATGGACGACCGTGACATGGCTGGCAATATTAGCCAGATAGAGCGCTTCTTCCACCGCCGTATTGCCACCACCGATCACTGCCACCGGCTTGTTGCGATAGAAAAAACCATCGCAGGTGGCGCAGGCAGAGACCCCTTTACCCTTAAAGGCATCTTCTGAAGGCAGCCCCAGGTAACGGGCCGACGCACCGGTAGCAACAATCAGGGCATCACAGGTATAGCAGGCACTGTCCCCCTGCAGTTTAAACGGTCTCTGCGACAGATCAGTGGCAGTAATGGTGTCATAGATAATCCGGGTACTAAACCGCTCGGCATGCTGGCGCATCCGCTCCATCAGGTCCGGCCCCTGCACCCCTGCATGGTCACCGGGCCAGTTATCAACCTCGGTGGTGGTGGTCAGCTGCCCACCAGGCTGAAGACCGGCAATCATTACCGGGCTCAGGTTTGCCCGTGCTGCGTAAACAGCAGCCGTATATCCGGCAGGACCGGAACCAAGAATGATCAGGCGATGATGTTGTACTTCCGACGACATAGAACCTCCCAAAATGAAACTATCCCCTGCAGAATGTACAGAGGATAGCAGGTGTTACCCGAATTGTCACTACTGCACCATTTATTCCGTCCTGGTACGCAACCCGGCCGCAATATTAAAGTCAATGTCCACCACAATGTTCAGCTTTTCCTTATCCGGATTGGCAAGCACCTCAAACAGACGTTTATCCACAAAAAGGCTCAAATTAAGTATATCTTCCCGCAGCTTTTTCGGCAGCGGATTTTCAGGATCAGACAGCTCAGCCTGAAAGAAACTCCAGACCTTCTGATTAAACTTGATCGCCTCCAGCAATTTTTCATCACGGTCGGGAGCGGCCCAGTTGTCTTGTGCCTGTTTCAGCATCAAACCGGCACGGGTCAGGACAGACGCCTCAAGTTCACGACCACTGAGCGTCTCCTTCTGCATTGAAGTATAGGCGTTAGCTGCGTTCTGATACATGGTTGAGAAGCTCCTCTTCAGTGTGAATAAGTTGTTTGGCCTGCTTGAGCGCCTGATAATACTTACCATCAAGAATATAAGCGGTAATGCCGGAAATCAAGTTTTTCATGCTGGGAGCAGCAGTCAACAGCTCTACTACTAATGATCCGTACAGCTGCGCAAGGTCTACATTAGGTGTTTCTCCAAGATACATCAGCTGAATAACCAGGTATATTTTTTTGCAAAAACTATCAGCCTGTTCCTCGGTCAGAATATCCTTCTCCCGCAGAATCGGCACATTATTTTCCACCGACAAGACGGTTGCTGCGGGGCCGTTAACCACCACGGCCCTGCCGATAATAATCTTTTCATGCGGTTTAAGTGAAAGCTTCAGCGCCATGGTTTTACGGCTGCAACAGGGCCTGGGTAACCTGATCGCTCAGGCCGGCCAGCTGGTCATAGGTACGCCCCAGATCGGTAGCTGCGGCTTGCACCTGTTTATCGCCGCTGCCGGCATCAAGCGCCGGAACAGCGCTGGCCTGCATCTGACCGTTTTTGGCAAACATGGCATCCCACATTGACTGCACCTTTTCATACACCGGTTGCGGCGGCGGCGGCATCATTAAACTCTCTATCTCTTTACGCAACGACATGTAGCTCATCAGAAGATCGCGTCGTTCCATGCTCTCAATGGGGTACGGGGGAAAATTCTTGACAATTGTCATCAGATTGCCCTGCATCCTGGCCACCTGCTCGGCAGCATTGTTCAGCTGCTCATTGGTTTGACGCACCCCTTTCACCAGTTCATTCAGTCTGGTGTGCATCTGTTCAATCGCCTTGACCGTATCCAGGTTTTTCACCATTGACGTTGTCTTAATCTGCACGGTATCTGCCTGCGGACCAGACTGCTGTTGCGTCTGTTGTCTGTAGGCCTGCAATGCGGCTGACGACGCAACCTCTGCCTCACGTGCCACCTGCGACTGTTGAGCGGCATCAGCCTGCGCCGGCTTTGGCTGGTACTGAGCCGCAGAAGCCCCCTGTAAATTGTTGATTTCCATGGTATCATCCCCCAGCGCAGCGTTAAAAGCAGAACAGGGGGGGACCAAAATCCCCCCCTGCCGGTAAACCATGCTACCTTACGATGCGCTAGCCCTGTTAGAACAGTCTCAGAACAGACTGGGCGGCCTGAGACGACATGCTCAGTGCGGTGGTACCCAGGTTCTGACGGGTCTGCAGCATCAGCATGTTGGCGCCTTCCTGGTTCATGTCGGCCAGGGTCAGGTTGTCGGCGCCGGTCTGCAGAGTGCCGATCATCTGGTCAGTGAAGTTCTGACGGGTAGAAATGATGTTCAGGTTGTTGGCCAGACTCTTTGCCTGACTGCGCAACTGGTCAGAGGCCTTCTTCAGGTCGGCCTGGGTGGTGGTGATGTCTGTTGTATTGGCCCAGTTGTGGCCTGCGTCGTTGACCGAAAGGCCGGCAGCAGATGCGTTGAAGCCGTTCACGGTCAGTGATGCAGAGGCATCTTCGTTGAAGTTAACGGTCAGGTTCTGGCTGTTCAGCAGGTTGGTACCGCGATAGCCGGAGTCGCTGGCCAGGCTGGTGACCTGGGACTGGATGGTTGCATACTGGGTTGCAAAGGCAGCACGGTCTGCGGTGTTGGCAGTGCCCAGTGCAGCCGCTGCAAGACCTTTGGCTGCGTCTACCAGTGCGGAGATGGCGGTAATACCGGCATCCGCAGCCTTGGCAGTCTGGATGCCTTCAGCCATACCGTCTTTACGCACGGCAAAGTCTGCTGCGCGGTTCATATGGGACTGGGCGGCAAAGAAGTTGGTCGGGTTGTCAAGGGCGCTGTTTACCTGCTTGCCGGTTGAAAGCCGCTCCTGGGTGCGGTCGATCAATTTGCTGGTGCCTTGCAGTTGAAGCAGGTTGCTGCGCATACCGGAGGTTAAAGAGATATCGTTTACTGACATGGTCGTTCCCCTTTCTGGGAAGTTAATATGGCCATTCTGGCCTTGGTACTAATGATCGACAGTTTGCAATTAAACTTTAACTCTTTTTTTATGCTCGTCAAGTAAAGCCATCATTTTATTTTTTACCGCACCTGCAACGGCAGGCCAGTTGCCCACCTGCGGCTGCCGAAACAGGACGGCGCTGCGGTACCAGGGTGAGTCTGCACGATCAAGCAGCCAGCGCCAGTCCGGGGCATGTTTGAGCATAATCCAGACCGGCACGCCAAGCCCCCCAGCCAGATGCGCCACCGCGCTATCAATGGTCAGCACCAGATCAAGCGACGCACTAATTGCCGCTGTATCGCCAAAATGTCGAATATAGCATCCCAGATCGACAATCTGCCCACCTGCAGTCGCAAGCTGTTTTGCATCGTCCCCCACCTGTAGACTGAACCACCGCACACCAGGCAGATTAAAGAGTGTTGAAAGCTGTGCAAAATGGAGAGAGCGGTTGGCATTCAGGCTGTTTTTCTTGCCTCCCCAAACCAGACCAACCTTCAGGGCGTCATCTTCTCCCAGAACTCTTTTCCAAAATGTAACCAGCTCTGGCTGTGGCCGCAGGTACCCTTCCGGAAAAGGGATGGTCTGTAGAACCGTCTGAAAATGATACGGCAGGGAGACCAGCGGCATCTGGCAGTCACAGGTCGGCAGGCTGTCACCCCGCGCCACAAGCTCTACGTTTTCAAGGCCGTAGAGCGCCTCCAGCACTGAATGATTCTGGCACTCAAACAGAACAGAGCCGCCGGTTCTGTCGGCAAGCAGTGGCAGATAGCGGGCAAACTGAAAGGTATCCCCAAAGCCCTGCTCCGACTGGACCAAAAGTCGCCTGCCTTCCAGAGGTGCACCGTCCCAGCGGGGTAGCTCAGCATGTTGCAGATGTGGCGGGTTAGCTGACTCAAAGCGTGCTTCATAGTCAGTCCAGGCATCCGGCAGCTCGTTTTTTGCCAGTCGGGCAGCACCCCGGTTAAACCGGACCTGGTCGTTATGGGGATCGATTGCCAGCGCCCGGTTAAACATCGCTATCGCTTCATCCAGGCGATTCTGCGAACGGAGGGTCGTCCCCAGATTATTGATGGCGCTTATCCGGCCTGGCTCCAGAGCCAGCACCTGACGATAACAGCTTTCCGCCCGCTCCAGCGTTTCCTGCTCATGGCATATGGTTCCCAGGGTCTCCAGCGCCAGCAGGTGATCCGGCTGTTGGCCAAGCAGCGTCTCAAGGCATAGTACCGCTTCCTGCAAACGCCCCAACTCTGCATACAGAGTTGCAAGATAACAATAGTTGTCGGCGTCGGCAGGGGCTAACTGCACCAGCCTTTCAAAACAGACCGCAGCATCCGCAGAGGCATTCCGGGCAACATAGAGCATGGCCAACGCGTTCCAGGCCTGGCTGAAATCGGGGCTGTCCTGCACGGCCTGCTTCAGCTGTTGCTCAGCCCCCTGGTCATCCCCCAAACGCCGCAAAGAGTTGGCAAGATTATAGCGCACAACCGCCCTAGCGGGTGCAAGACAAAGCGCCTTATGATAATAGCCGGTCGCCTCACCAGGGCGTCCCAGCCGGTCAAGCGTTGTCCCGACCCGGTTCAACAGTTCAGGATCAAGCGGGGCTTGCCCCAGCAATTTGATATAGATTGCGTGGGCTTGATCATACTGGCCCTGCTCAAATAAACAATCGGCCTGCTCGTACTCGGGTTTGGTTGCAGCGACAGAAGGCGCACAGCATCTGTCGTTCTTTGCCAAAAGTCTTTCACCCAGCTCGTAGAACCGGCGAGCCGCAGCATGCCAGCTTAGTTGCTGCATAGCTACGGCAGCTTGTGCCGCCTTGATCTGGCTGGCAGCCTGATTGCTGTAAGCGAGCTCAAGCTTCTCCAGCAACTCCTCCACCGTTGCCTCCTGCCACCTGCCGCTTGGCATACCGCCGGTCAGCGCCTCAACCGGCTGGTACCGCTTAAGCGGCCAGGCATTTTTCCCAGTAATGATATCAGCCTGGCCAGAACGGTCTGAGGCGACCACCGGGCGACCGCAGGCCATGTATTCACACATCACCAGATTGATGCCCCCTTCACAGCGGTTGGGAAACAGACCGAGATCACTTTCAGCATAGATCAGAGGCATGCGGTTATTGTCAAAGGGGGGATGAAGTAGTACACGGGAAAGATCGATTCCGTTTTTCAGCAGGGTTTCACACAAAAGGTCATGACAGGGCAGGTCCTGCCAGACAAAATCAATCAGATGACTCTGCTCCATGGTCATCAGCGACTGCGGCCAATGGTTGTGCCATGAGCAGGATAACCAGGCATCCCGGTGCCGCTGCATGAAGCTTTTCATGGCAGCGATAACAAGATCCTGCCCTTTGCGAAACTCAAACTTGCCACCGGAAAAAATGATAAAACGGCCATCATCCCTGCGGGGGGGCTGACAGGCAAAACGGGAACCGTCGATCCCCTGCAGGATCGTACTGGTCTGCTCCACACCGCCCCCCCGCAGGAGTTGCTGGCACCAGGTGGAACCGGCAACGATATGGTCCCACCTTCTGCCCGCCTCTGCCATAAACGAAGCTGCCAGAAGATCATGTTCGAAAAAACAGTAGCCGATGTTGATCCGGTCCCAGGCCGATTCGTCAAACGGCTTAAAATCATGTCCCGTGATACAATGAAGCGTTACCCCGTCAAGTTGCGGCAGTTTTCCCAGTTCCCTGGTGAGGCAACCGCCAGCTATCCCCCAGCCGTGGCTGTCGCCTATGGGCATCGCAACCCTCATGCCGTCCTCATGCCGGGAGTAGCGGTGGCGGCCCGCACTGCCTGCTCCATAAACCGCTCCAGGGCACGAACCGGGGTCAGATCACCATACACTTTCTGTTTATTGGCGGCGATCTTTTGTGAAATCATCTCCCGCCATGCAGAATCCCTGGCCAATCGCACGGCAATTGCAACATACTCCTCCGTAGTGGCCGCAATCATCTCCTCTAGGCCCATCATGGTCAGGATGGCTGCCGTATGTCTGCCGCGCATGAATTCTCCCGGCATGGTCACAATCGGCTTGTCAAACGGTAATGACTCAAAGGTGGTGTTGCCGCCAGACCAACCGATGCTGTCCAGATAGATATCAACCTCGGCGTTAAGCACGTTGTAGGTAACAGAATTCAACAGGGGGTAAAAAATCAGATGATCTGCCGCCACAAGCCCGAAGCCTGCAAAGGCCCGTTCCAGCCGTTGTACAAAACAACACCGCTGCGACTCTGCAAACTTGATAAAAACAAACTTTGCACGGGGCACCTGGGCTGCTATTGCCGCAAAAACATGGTCATACTGCTGCAGGTATTTCATCAGGTTCTGGCAACACAAAAAGGTGATATCGCCTTCGGCGACACCCGGCAACGCCGTTGGCGGCAACGGTCCGGGTAGCGGCAGCGGCTCATAGCAAACCGACAGGTTGGGTAGTCTTACCAACTGCTCGGTATAGTGCTGATCACCGTCCGGTGGTTCCATCAGATCGCTGCTTAAAAAATAATCTACCGTCGGCAAACCGGTTGTTTCCGGGTGCCCCCAGGATACGCATTGCACCGGGGCAAGCCGTAAAGCAGCCAAACGGACCGTCTGCGAATCCATGCCAACCCCAGGATAGATCAGCAGGTGTGGTTTATGACGGCTGATGATCTCCGCCATCTCTTCAAGCCCCGGTTCCCGAACAAAGACATCTGCATAGCTACGGGCATCGTCAGTGGATGCATCAACAATGCCACCAGTATAGTAGATGGACAGCATGAACTTACTGTGATCAAGATACTTGCACCAGCCGCGGGCAATGATCTTCCAGACCGAGTGGCTATAAATATGGCCGGATACAATCCCTACCCGCAGCTTTTCACCCCTGGCGAGAGGGGTTGGCTGCAGCTGGTTATACTGCGGAAACTTGGCGTTCATCACGCGGGAGACCCACTGGCCGTAGACCTGTTGCAGCTCGCAGTCATTCTTGCCCTGGTAGGGAAGAAAAAAGGGCAACGACATACTGATAGCGTCCACTGCGCCATCAATTACAGTCTGGCTATCCAGCCGGGTATCCATCACCAGGCGTTGCAACGCTTCTGCATAGCGGCTACGACCGGCCTCAAGCGACGCAAGATCCGGAAACATCTCCAACAGGGCCATACAAAGACAGACCTTGGCGGAAAGATGGTCAGGGTCGATCTCCAGCACCCGCCTGAAGGCTGCCAGCGCTTCCTCGCGCTGATCAGACTCAAGGGCAGTAAGGCCGGCCATCAGATGCACCACCGGGAAGTCAGGGGCCAGTCGCTGTCCCTGCCGGTAATAATGCAGTGCATCTTTCGGCTTTTTAAGCCGGTGCAGGGTTCTGGCCAGAAGCAGTATTGTGGCCGCTTCACAGGGATTATTAGCCAGAATCCGGCGGAAACAGTCGGCGGCCTCATCAAGCCGGTCAAGCCCAAGCAACAGCTCGCCGTAGTCGTAGAGCAGGTCTTCGTTCTCCGGCTGGCGCTGCAGGCAGGCCTGATACAGTTCGGCAGCTTCGTCCTGAAGACCTGCGGCAACCGCTGCAGCAGCAGCGGCCTGCAGCTCATCCAGCGGGGTCTGGAGATCAGTCAGCGTCATGGGGGGGTACTCCCGGTCAAAAGGTAGGGATCAAGGTAGCCGATACTGTTCTGACGCAGCCCCAGACCGTATCTGGCGGCAATTTTTTCAAAATAGCTGTTATCCTTGCGGAAGCTGTTCAGAGAAAAGTCATCCTGCACAAGCCCCTCGGTGTAGATGGCAAAACGACCTTTTCCAACCTTGGGCGATTTCAGCTCTGCCAGCTTTTGCAGGTTACTATAGCTGATATCGTCGATACCGTCGGTATCCTTGCGCGCCCTCAGCTGATAGGGCGCACCGCAATGGATACAGTAGCGCTCCATCTGCTCCACGTAATCCTTGGGGGTCTTTTTCCACCAGCCCGGCTCCACCGGCCAGCCCCCCGGTCCCTGCAGCAGCCAGTCAAAGGCAGCGGCCACCTCACAGAAAAAAGCCCCTTTGGGGGTGATAGAGGCGCTCCAGCTGTTCTGAATCCAGCAATGGTGAATGTAGTACCATTGGCTGAAGGCATCCAGCCCCAGATCAGCCCCCGACACCAGAACGGGGCCGTGGTACAGGTCGCCGTAGGTATGGTCGTTAAGCAGCACGTTGCCGAAGGTCTCGGCAATAACCGGCGCCAGCTGTTCTTTGCCTTTGGGCAGGGTGCTCCACAAACCGCAGCGTTCCCGGGGTATCCGGCTGCGCAGATAAGCGCACATTTCCTCAAACTGCGGGTGGATCAGCGGTTCTCCCCCCATCACCCCGACCATCTTGGGAAAATCAAGCAGTGAATCCACCGCAGCCTGAAACTGATCCAGGGTCATCATAAACGGCTTGGTATGCCCCACCAGACGGGTGCAGTTGGCACAGTCATGCACGCAGGCATTGGTAATCTCGATCTGAATGGTATCCATATCCAACAGGGGTCTCATGGGGCCTCACTTTCTTTAAACATCTGCACCAAAGCCTCTTCTACCTCACGGGTCACTCCCGGCGCATCCATCAGAGGAGACGCTGCCATCAGGGACCGTATGTTTTCACGAAGACCGTGCAAACGCGTACTATCAGATGCAAGCGCTACCGCTTTTGCAATGTATTCCTCAGGTGTCTCGGCAATCAGGTCATCCAGCCCTACGGCATGCAGCAGTGATACCCCCACCCGTGAGACATGGGTCGTGCCGGCAAGGGTAACCACCGGCACCCCCATCAGCAGCGCCTCGCAGGTAGTGGTGGTACCGTGATAGGGAAAGGTATCAAGTGCCACATCGACATCGGCATAAAGGGCAAGATGCTCATCACGGGTAGCGGTAAGCCCCCGGATCCGGAGGCGTTCCGTCCCGATCCCCTGCCGGGTGAAGAGCTGGCAGAGCTCGTCACGAATTTCCTGATCATCAAGCCTGGGGCCTTTGATCAGCATCGACGATCCCGGCACGGCCTTCAGCATTTCCGCCCACCAGCCAACCAGCGGTTCATTGATTTTGGCAATACTGTTAAAACTGCCAAAGGTAATACTGCCATTTAAGGCTGATGGAGGTGGCGCTACCGGCGGTGATGCCACCGGCGGTGCAAAACAGGAAAATATTCTGGGGAGCCGATACAACCGTTCGCTGTACAGCTGGTCGGTCATGCCGGGGGGATCGCACCATGCATCGGTCAGATAGTAATCCATCTGCGGCAGTCCGGTGGTGTTGGGGTGACCGATCCAGCTAACCTGAACCGGCGCCGGGCAGTAGGCACAGACCCCCATGCGGTTGCCGGCAGTGTGGCCGGAAAGGTCAACCAGGATATCAATCCCGTCCGCAGCGATCATTTCAGTCACCAACTCATCAGATATGCCGTAGACGACGCGCCAGTGGTCGCTCAGCGTTTTAAGTCGCAGGGTGGTGTCATCTTCCATGGTCCGGTTGGCATAGCAATAGATTTCAAAGCGGGAACGGTCGTGATGACACAGGATCGGTTCAATAAAAAAGGCAACGGAATGTGCATACAGATCCCCGGAAAGGTACCCGATTCGCAACCGTTCACCAGCTTGCCGGTTACGTTGCGGCCTCTGCCAGACCTTGCGGGGGTAGTAGCAGCGGGGCGCATACACTTTGTATTTTTCGGTAATAAAGTCTGGGTCCAGACCGGCGACATAATTCAGTTGATAGAGATAATTGCTGGTCAGAGACTGATTTTCAGGCTCGATATCAAGCCCCCGCTGGTACCAGGCAAGTGACTGATCCGCTCGGCCAACAGGGCAGATTCGCCCCAGATTATTGATAATATTGACCGATTCCGGCTTACGGGCCAATGCATCAAGCAACACCTTCCGTGCTTCAGCTATCTTCCCCAGGGTGGTTAGCAATACCCCCAGGCTGCATAAGACCCCGACATGATCCGGCTCAATCCTCAGCACCTCCCGATAGGCTTGATACGCTTCTTCATGGCAGCGCTTGTCGGCCAGAAGCATCCCGACCCGATGGTGTACTTCCGCAAGATCGGGCAGTTCTGCAAGCACCTCTCGCAGATAGCTGATCGCCGCATCATGATGCCCCAGCTCACCATGCATCATGCCCAGCAGCATCCGCCCCTCCAGAAAATCAGGGGCAAGACTGACAAGTGTATCAAAATGAGTCAAGGCCGCCGGGTTGTCATGCAGCTCCATACAGAGCATCCCCAGCTCATACTGTACTCCAGCATCATCCACCTTGATCTTTTCTAGCTCTCTAAACAGCTCACGTGCGGCATCAGGACATCCGGCCTGATGCAGACCCTGAGCTTTATGATAAAGTATGTCGTACTGTCTTTTGTTCATGCAACCCCGTTTCAAAAAATGCTTCCAGTTCACGGACCGCCTGCAGATCATCAAACAACAGATGAGCGGCCCCCTTAATACGTTGACGCACCCCATCCCTATAGCAGACGTCGTTTGCAAGCCGTACCGCGATGGCAACATACGCTGCCGGGTCTGCAGCAATACACTCGGTCACACCGATCCGCTGATACCAGGCAGCGGTCAAGCGTCCTTTCAGATAGGCGGACGGCATGGTCACCACAGGAGTGCCCACTGCCAGCGCTTCAACTGATGAGCTGCCACCGGAAAAGTGCGGGGTGTCCAGCACCAGATCAGCCAACTGTAGCATTTTTATATAATCGGCATATGGCAGCGGATCTAAAAAGATAATTCGGTGACACAGTTCTGGCATGGTCCGCTGGAAACGTTCCTGAAGCGATGTTTCAGCGCCGCTGGCCACCCCCCGCAACAACACCACCATCGCGAGCCGATCAGAGGTCAATATCCCTTTCAGCAGCTGATCAAAATCAGGATGCAGCTTAAAAGGGGGTTGTGGGCAGTAATACAGATGGGCGGTATCACTCAAGCCGAAATCCGCTCTGGTTCGCCTGGATTCGGGAAACATGAGCCGGGCGTAGCAAGCGGGCGCAGATGCCGGGCTCAGGCAAAAAAGACGTTCCGTGTATGAGCTGTAACTTGCTTCCGTCTCGCAGGCTGTGTGAGAAATAAAACAATCCACCGTATCGATGCCGCTGGTGGCCGGGTGCCCCCAGGTGACACACTGCAGGGGGGCAAGTCGGCTAAACGCAAGAAAGTAGCTGAACGGTTCCATGCCGATATCGGTATAGAACAGGACATCAAGTTCCTGCTCCGCAATCTGGCATCGCATGGCGTAAAAATCGTTCGGCAGCAGAATAAAACTATCTGCTGCGGTCTCAAAGCGGCTCGTCATCTCATCTCGTATTCCAGCATCAATAAGGAACACTGAAATATGGAATCTTGTTCGATCAAGCCGCTCAACCAGACCGATATTCAGCTTGGCAATGGTGTGGTTATACAAAAAGCGTGAAACAAAGCCGATCCTGATCCGTTTTGCGCCAGAGCGGGGTTTGTCAACATGGGGGGCTTGCCAGGTAAGCTCCGGGCAGGCCTGACGGTAGATGGCCGCCATCCGGGCATGGTACAGACGATCATTTTGACCATGATAGGCCAGATAAAACAGCACCCGACCACTTTCCCAAGGGCGCGCTATCTGCAGTCCCTGCTGTGATAGAACCTGCAGTTGAGCCAGCAGATCAGCCCGCAGGCGAGCCATCTCTGCATTACCGGGAATAATAACCGGCAACAGGGTTGCACGCTTCAGCCTGACCGCATCATCGGGTCGCAGATCTAGTGACCTGCCGTAGGCCTCACGAGCCGCCTCAATAGCGTTGTTCTGCTCCAGCGTCTCTGCTAATCGGAGCCAGACAACAGGTTGACACGGCTCAATCGCCAAGGATCGGCGATGCCATTCGGCAGCATCAGCAAAGAGCTGTTGCCGTTTATAGCAGAGGGCCAGGTTGTTGCAGGCATCCGCCAAATCAGGCTGCAGTTGCAAGGCGTGCCGGTAACAGTTCATTGCCAGGGCTGGATCAATCTTTTCATACACGGCCCCCAGATTGTTCCAGGCATCGGGGTAGTCGGGGCAAAGTTCCAAAGCCTGCAGCAGGCTGGTTGCCGCTGTGGCAAGATCTCCCATGGCCCGGCAGACAACGCCATGGTTTGACCAGGCAACCGGGTTGTGGGGTTCTTGCTGCAGCAGGCGGTAAAACAGATGACGCGCCTGTTCCAGATCGCCAGACGTATAGGCGGCGATCCCCAGGCGGTGCACGGCATCAGGGGAGCATGGTTCCATTATTCCTTCGTTGTGGTCGGTATCCAAGATATTTTAACCCTGATCTGTCCTGATAGATCAGATCAGGTCCTCCAAGCAGATTGTCGACAGCCTTCTTTACGCCCTGCAACACAGCAGGCTGCAATAACCTGTTGCACCTGCGCTGCCTGCCTGTGTACGCTGAACAGCACCGCACGCTGGTATCCCTTTTGAATCAGCCTGGCACGCTGATGGGGCTGCTGCATCCGTAGCAATGCCAGTGCAAAATTTTTAGTATCTTCAGGCAAGACCCTGCAGGCCGCGTCGCCCACCACTTCTGCAACCGCAGCGGCAGCCCCTGCCACTACCGGACAGCCGCAGGCCATCGCCTCAAGGGGCGGCAGCCCAAACCCTTCACAGGCTGATGGATAAACCAGCGCGGTTGCCCCACTGTAGGCGGCAATCAGTTCCTGCTCACTCAATCGCTCCGTTATAACAACTGATGCCGCGGCAGGATGTTCTGAAAATGCAGCTTCTAGCGGCTGATTGTTGCTGCTTACAATCAAAAACTCAGCTCTGTTCGGCATACTGGCAAAGGCATCCAGCAGCGTACCAAAGTTTTTATACCATGCACGTGGGCCGACAAAGAGAAAATAAGGTTTGGATATACCGTACCGCCTCTTGAACTGCTCTATTTCTGAAGCCTGGGCCGGCCTGAAACATTCCGGAATCCCGTTATGCACAACATGCACCGGTTTACAGGCCGTATCAGGATAGTAGCGTTGCAGTTCAGCCGCAGTATGTGCCGATACGCAAAGAAATCTGTCGGCATAGGCGATGGCGTGCTTTTTCTCCAGCCAACGTGGATCATCATCAAAGGCCGCCCCCAGCAACAGTTCTGGTAGCAGATCGTGTATCATAAGCAGCAATGGCGTATGCACTGGCGTTGTATGCCAGGTGGATACAAAAAGGGTCGCCCCCAGATTATCGCAGACCTGCTGCAGCATCTCCCGGTCCTGCTGGCTATTTTCCTGGTGGCGGGAGACCTGCACGGTACGATAGCCCTCAATTTTCGGCAGCGTTCCTTCACGATCCAGAATAACAATCTGCCTGGCAACCGCTAAGCGGGCAAGTTCTTCGAGCAGCCACGTCCAAACATTCGCAATACCGGTAACAAAATACTGAAAAAAAACGCCATCGATCACAATCACAGCATCGTCTGGCATGTACTGAGCGTGTGCCGGCGGCAACGGAATCGGCGTTATCTGCTGTGCTGCAGCGGTGTCAACCGTTGCCTGATCTTGCACCCAAGGGAGAAAATACTTCAGATAATTGGGCAGAAGTGTTTCCTTCTGTAGTTGAAGCCAACGAAAACGTGCCCCGGTATAGCCATAATACTGTTCCTTAAAGCGCACCTGCTCAATCGTTGTATAGGCAAAGTGCTGAAAAACCAGTCCGTGGGCCTCGGTTTCATTGTTTGTAAAGGGGCAGAGCGATGCAACATCAACCGGCTGCCCCTGTTCAACAGACCGGAACAACCGGGGTGGTTCATGGGCCTGCCAGCGGTCTCCTGGCTGATAGCGCCAGGTACGCAGCCATTCCTGCCCTTCCAGCTGGCTATAGCAGTTTCTGCTGCTGACCACCAGATGGGGCCCCACAAAAAAATGGCACCAGTAATAGGCCGCCGTTCGCTGCGGCTCCTTCTCAAAGAGGCGCCATCCATCCACCAACTGCAGATAGGTCCAACATTCATCAGCATCAATCTGCCAGAGCAAACAGGGCTCGCTGATATTCTGCAACGGTGCCTGCACCATCTCAAGCTTGCCCTGCCAGAAACTGCCGGACGGCTTGCGGTAGAGCGTAACCTGATCAGGATACGCATCTACAAGCAGATCCAGGTATGCGCTGGTACCATCAACGCTGTAGCCGTCCTTATGGCAATTTTCAGGAATCTGCCCGCCATTAGCCAGCGACCAGCCGGTATCACCGACAAGTTCCGCCACCCCTTCAACAATATGCCAATGCCAGGAAAACGGCAGAAAACGGAACTGCTCAATATGGTGCTTGATAAACGGCATACCGTTTAAAACAATGGTAAAAAAATGTACCGGCAGTGACGACGCCTGCTCCACTAGCAACTCCATACCGTTACACCCCACACCCTTCCAGAGCAAACCTGACAAGCCGCTCTGCGCAGAGATGGCGCCCGTGATCTGTCAGCGCCTGTGCCCGCTGCTGTAGATACTGGTCAACCCCGTAGCCCTGTTGGCGCAGGACCGTATAGGTAACAGTCGCTTCGGCCTGGTGCCCCAGACACAGATACAATGCACAACATAACGCCTGCAGCAGCGGATACCCGGGATGGCGTTCTGCCACCGGCTGGATAACCTGCAACGCTCGCCCCGGATCACCTGCATACAGTTCGCAGGTGCCGTAGTTAAAGGCTGCCTCTTTATGGTCGGGGGCCAGCTCCAGCGCCCACCGCGAGCATTCCAACGCTTCAGCGTAGCGCTTTTGCCCCATCAGACAGTAACCCTTGTTAAAGAGCGCCTCAACATAATCAGGATGACGTTGCAGCACCCGGTCCCACAGCCCGATTCCTTCTTCAAAGCGCCCCAGTTCTCCGGCCTGCACTGCCAGTTCGCAGATCGCTGCCAAGTCATCCGGGTTTTGTTCCAGCTTTTGTATCCCGGTCTCAAAGTAGCGCAGTTTTTTATCCAGCTGTTTGACCGGATCCTGCTCCAGTTCGCCATAATGATGGATCACGAATGCTGCCTGTTCTATCGGTACACCAACCTCCCGCAACGAGGGCTCAACCATCTCATGTACGTCACCACGGAAGCGTAATCTGCTGTCATTGGGAAACAACCGCACCTTTGCGCTGGGCTGCCATCCTTGCGCCCGTTCTTCAGTCGGATAGCTGCCGTCATTGGGAGTCCAGCCCTGGGCGTGGATCATAGCCGTATAGTTGCGGGTCAGCACACTGTAGGCGCATGTCCTATTCGCTGCGGAGCTTACGGCAGCAGCAATGACGGCATGATCCTGAACCGAAATCACCTCATCAGCATCCAACACCAGTATCCAATTTCCCCGCGCTTGCTCCAGAGCGCGGTTGCGGGCATCCGCAAAACTGCCGTTCCAGGGGAACTGGCTTGCCCGTGCGCCAAAGGCTTTGGCGATCGCAACGGTCCGATCGGATGAACCGGTATCCACCACCACCAGTTCATGCACAGCTGGCTTAACGCTGGCCAGACAGCGCGCCAGGCAAGCCTCTTCATCCTTTACGATCATGCAGAGTGATATAGACTGCTGGCCGGCTTCCGCCAACCGATCATACAGCCCTGCCCTCCGGCGCAGTTCCAGCCCGCACTGCAACACCTCATCATCAGCACCGAACCGAACCAGAAACTCCTCGGCAGCACGCAAAGCCTCTGACCCGCATTCACACGCTGCAAGCAGGTTCACATGCTGCAGTGCGAGGTGCCTGCAGTCGGGATACGCGCGGTATGCTTCAGCCACAACCTCAAGCGCCTGGCATCGGTAGCTGCTCGGCATGCTCTTCATGCGTGCTCTCGTAGTTTTGTTTTCATTTTTGTCTGACGCATCCCATTAAAGACAGAATCTGCAAGGGGTGACGAGAATCCTTGCGGAAGTGTTGCTTCAACACGGCTTATCACCGCTTCCAAAACCAAAGTTTTCTGGTTTTGATTCTGAAATCGAGGCCTTTTCGTGAGGCTCAAATCAGTTTTTAAGCTTCACGATTACTTCTCGATTGCCCGGCTCTCAGTACATGAAGCCAAACAACCACAAAGGAATTTTATTCTTGAATCCGGCTTCAATATCATCTGCGACCACAAACGAATTATCAACATCATGTATCTGCCGAAACGACTTCCCTTTGCCACCAATTTCAAAGGTGTATGTCCCGTTCACAATAAAATCCCCCTGAGCGGAAAGCTCTAACCTGGCGGGGTCTTGTACTGGATGGGGCATGTCGGCATTTTTTAGCTGATTAACAAAAAAGAGTTCCCGTAACGTACCCGTGTTAACCTTTTCAGCAATGGCATACATCAGGTTGCTGTTCTCCAGCAGGATCTTCTCCGGTTTAGTCAGCACCTCGTAGCCACGCCCTTGTGAGCGCACCAGATTCAGCAAACGGGCATCCTGGAGTTGTTCCAGGTATTCGTACAAGCGTGGACGAGAGATGCCGGTTGCCTCCGCCAGCTTAACGATATTGGGGACGAACGGTACAGATGTGGCCAGAAGATAGAGGAGCTTCTTCAGCTTGGAAATCTGGCGTGGTTCTATGCTGTTAACACAGGGTAGATCCACCTCAAGAATATGGTTGATCACCTCCCGCACCTTAAAGGTATAGAATGATTTCCCCTCCAGAAAAAACGGATAATAGCCGTTGTGCAGATAGTCAACAAAATGCCGCAATGGCTTGAACTCTTGACTTAATTGAGCTGAAATAGACTGATGATTGGCGAGAATATCCTCCAGCGAATATGTTCTAAAGGTTTTCCCTTCGACAAAATTCAGATATTCCCGAAACGATAATCCCTGGAGATTGAAAATGATGGCACGGCGGGAAAGATCACCCTTTTGCTTGGTGATCTGCAGGAGGCTCGAACCAGAGAAAACTACGCGCAGACCAGGAAGGGAGTCGTAGATAGCCTTGATATGCACCGACCAGTCAGGATACTTATGCACCTCATCCACCACAAGCAGCTCACCTCCCAACTGATGAAAGGTGCGGGCAAACTCAAAGAGGTCATGTGCCTGAAAAAACGGGCTGTCGACCGTGATGTAGAGTGCTTTATCGCTGGCCGGATACTGTTCTTTGATGCGCTGCAGCAACATGGTGGTTTTTCCGGTGCCCCGTGCCCCAAGTATGCCGACACAACGTTCATTCCAGTCAATATGTTCAAAGAGATAGCGCTTGCTTACGCCTAGTCTGTCGATAAGCCGCAACTGTTCGCTAAATAACTGTTCCATAGCTCACCCGCACAAATGTAAAACCTATTTTACATAACTAACCTGAAAATGCAATATATGTTTAACAAATAGCACCACTTCCCAATCGAGGCCTTTTCGTGAGGCT
>CAZNWF010000059.1:0-17830 GCA_964576485.1 uncultured Geobacter sp.
GGCCGCACCGGCCGTGCCGGAGAAGAGGGGATCGCCATCTCGCTGGTGAGCCAGGAAGAACAGATCCTGCTGGCTGCCATCGAAAAGCTGGTTAAGCAGAGCATTCCGCGCCAGAGCCTGGCAGAATTTCCCCAGTATGCGGTCAGACGGACGGTAAAGGCAAAGGAAGGCAAGCTGGCCAAAGAACAGGCCAAGCCAAAGAAGACGGAGGTGAAAGCTGCAACCCCCAAGCGGAAAAAGGTGGTGCCGGAGCGCCCTGCCCCCAAGACCGGCCGCCGGGGGCAACGGACAGGCAGGTAGGAAGATTCTGCTGCTAAACCAGCAGACGGTCTATGGCTGTAATAATTTCCATTCGTTGTTGCGCGGCAGAACCAACTGCCCGCCCTAAAACAGACCGTAAAATAGCGGTAATCTCTGCAGTACAGAGCAGATACGGGTCACCAAGTACGGTAATGATTGGATTAAGAACCTTGGCAGGAATAAAACTGTCAGGCAGCACCAGCGGGATGATGACACAGGTGGCAACGGCATCGACCAGATTGCTTTGAACTTCCAACAGATAGGGTGCCCGCTTTAAGCTGCGGGGCATCGGGTTCCGGTAGATATCAAACTGCGCCATCAGAGCAATCCCATTTCGTCTGAAAGGGGGCCATGCTCTGCAATCATCCGGTTATATGACTCAAAAGAGGCTCTGTTCTCCTCACGCCAGCGCTCCAATTCTCTCTGAACTAAAAACGCCTCCATTGAACGATCAACAAAGCCGGAAAGATTACATTTTTCCTGCCGCATCATTTGTAGCAGATCACTGTTAACCGTAATATTAACCGTTTGTCTCGGCGCATGGTGATTATATGCCAGTTGCATAGCGTCAGTTCCTTTCTGATAAGGTATGCTGATTTTAATGCGCATGGCTACCCCTGTCAAGCAAGGGGTTTAATCGAATCCCATTGATGTAAACGGAAAACAGACCGGCTCCGATCTTGAGCGAACCAAGGCGATAGCCGAGGTGATGGGGCTGCAGGTGGAGCCCTTTTCGTCTGGCTGAAACAATGGCGGCCTGGTCTATACCGCTATAATCGTATCACTGTAGCACGCCACTTGCGCATCATGGGTCACAAGTCTAAGCGGTTCATGCAGTGCCTGCGCAACCAGCATCCGGTCAAACGGATCTGCATGCAGGGGAACCAAAGCCTCAACAGCAACGGCATGTTCCGGGCTGATGGCCAACAGACGGTAACCTGATTCACGAAACCAGCCCAGCGCTTCAGCACCGGAAACCGGCATAGTGGTACGACCAAGACGGTACTTGATGGCTATTTCCCAGATGGAGGCAGCACTGACAAAGATCTCATTCTCTGGCGCGGTGATCAGTGCCCTGGCTGCACCGGATAGTCGGGGATCATCACTAATGGCCCAGAGCGCAATATGGGTATCCAGCAATAGTCTCATACTGCCTGCCCCGTAAACAGCCTGGCAATAGCCTCATTATCAGCGTCAAAGGTGTCAGGCAGTACAAATTTCCCCTTGGCAATTCCCAGCCGTTGCCCCACCGGTTTTTCTGCAAGTGGCGCCAGACGGGCAACCGGCCTGCCATTACGGGCAATCACCACCTCTTGTTCACGACCGCTTTCAATCGCTTCAACCAATCGTGAAAGATTGGTCTTTGCTTCAAACATGTTGACGTTCTGCATAGTCTCACCTCCTTGCTAAACCAAGTCTAGCAGACATCGGTTTTGTTGGCAAGCAGGCCCATAGATCCGCCAGCCAGCCTGCTATCGGGTTGTATTTTTTCAGCTATCAGCTACACTTGGTTCCATGCAACGATTACGCATACCAATCCTATTCCTGTTCCTGACCTTCTGTTTTCAGGTCAGCGCCCTTGCCAAGACCATCATCGTGGGCGGTGATCGCGACTATCCCCCCTATGAATTTCTTGATTCAAATGGAAAACCGGCCGGTTACAATGTAGAGCTGACCAGGGCCATAGCCGAGGTAATGGGCCTGCAGGTGGAATTCCGGCTGGGGGGCTGGTCCGAACAGTTGCGGGATCTGAAGGAAGGCCGGATCGACCTGCTGCAGGGGGTCTCCTGGTCAGAACAGCGGGCCAGCCAGATTGATTTCACCCCGCCTCATACTGTTGTGAACCACGCCATCTTTGCCCGCAGGGAATCGCCACCGGTCAGTTCGCTGGCTGAGTTGCAAGGTAAAAAAGTCACTCTGCACCGTGACGGGATCATGCATGAGCAACTGCTCCGGCTGGGCTATGGCCCGGATCTGGTACCCACTCCCACCCCGGCCGATGCGTTGCGGCTGCTGGCTTCAGGACAATGCGACTATGCCGTAGTGGCGATTGTGCCGGGTATGTACATCATCCGCGAATACAAATTGACCAATCTGGTAGCAGTGGCCCGCAGTATCGCTTCACAAAAATACGGCTACGGGGTTCGTAAGGATAATACTGAACTGTTGGCCAAGATGACTGAGGGGCTGGCGATCCTGAAAAAGACCGGCCAGTACGACGCTATCCACGCCAAATGGCTGGGGGTGCTGGAGCCGCAAGGACTTGCGCTGGGCAAGGTGATCAAGCTGGCTGCTCTGGTGATTACACCGCTGGTGCTGGTGCTGGGGGGGATGGCGTTCTGGTCCCGCTCTTTGCACAAACAGGTGGCCCTGCGCACCGCTGACCTGACCCGTGAGATTGCCGAACGGATAGCTGCCGAGCAGGAACTGCGGCGCAACCAGCAGCAGTTGGTGCAGGCGGACAAAATGGCTGCCCTGGGGGTGTTGGTTTCCGGGGTGGCCCATGAGATCAACAACCCTAACGGTCTTATTTTACTGAACATGCCGATCCTGAAGGAGGTCTGTGACGATGCGCTGGAGCTTCTGGATCAGCATTGCCCGGATCAGGAACAGATCCGGTTGGGTGGACTGGCTTACAGCCGTATTCGGCAGGAACTACCCCAAATGCTGGATGAGATGCAGGACGGCGCACGGCGGATCAGGCGGATTGTGGAAGATCTGAAGGACTTTGCCCGTCAGGATGATGCCGCCCTGATGGAGCCGCTGGGATTGAACCAGGTGGCCCAGGCTGCGGTGCGGCTGGTGGATCGCTCTCTACGCACGGCAACCAACCGGTTTGAAGCTGAGTACACCGAGCCGTTGCAACTGGTGCGGGGTAACAGTCAGCGGATTGAACAGGTACTGGTTAACCTGTTGCTGAACGCCTGTCAGGCACTAACTGACCAGAATCGCGGCATTTTTCTATGCACCTTTGTGAACCTGGATGAAAACCGGGTTGGTGTCATGGTCCGTGATGAGGGCTGCGGCATCGCCCCGGAACACCTGGACCGCCTGACTGACCCGTTCTTCACCACCAAGCGGGAGAGCGGCGGCACCGGTCTGGGGCTGTCGGTCTCAGCCGGAATCGTCAAGGAACATGGCGGCAGCCTGCTGTTTGCCTCACCACCAGGGCAAGGGACCACGGTTACATTGCTGCTACCTATCGCCCAAGAATAAACACAACAAAAGGCATTGGCACGCGGATACCATCTGATCTGAGCGGATCTTCGCAGATCCAAAAACAGTGATTTCTGATCTGCGTAAATCCGTATAATCCGCGTCATCCGCGTTCTATCATCATGGCCTTTGATCGGTTTAATAAGGAGCCTTCCCATGCCTGAAAACCTCTTCCCCTCCTTTGGTATCCTGCTGGTGGATGATGAACCGGCCTGGCTGCGCTCCGTCTCCCTGACCCTGGAGCGCTCCGCCGGCATCACCAACATCCGCAGCTGCTCCGACAGCCGTCAGGTGATGCAGATCCTGGCCGGAGGCGGCTTCGGCCTGGTACTGCTGGACCTGACCATGCCCCACCTCTCCGGCGAAGAGCTACTAACCCTGATTGCCGAACAGCACCCCGAAATCACCTGCATCGTGATCAGTGGCCTGAATCAGGTGGCAACCGCGGTCAACTGCATCAAAAAAGGGGCCTTCGACTACTTTGTCAAGACCGTGGAAGAAGACCGGCTGGTGGGGGGGGTGCTGCGGGCGATCAGGGTGCTGGAGCTGGAGCGCGAAAACCGGGAGATGCACAGCCGTCTACTGAGCGGTGGTCTGCGCAGACCGGAACTGTTCAGCCCGTTTGTAACCGGTGATCCAGCCATGCTGACCCAGTTCGCCTATATCGAAGCAGTGGCTAAAAGTCCCCAACCGCTCTTGATTACCGGCGAAAGTGGCACCGGCAAGGAACTGCTGGCACGGGCTGCCCATGCTGCCAGTGGTTGCAAAGGGCCGCTGGTGGCGGTCAATGTGGCCGGCCTGGATGATACCGTGTTCAGCGACACCCTGTTCGGTCACCAGCGCGGCGCCTACACCGGGGCTGACCAGCCCCGTAGGGGGATGATTGAGGAGGCTGCCGACGGCACCCTGTTTCTGGACGAGATCGGCGACCTGGGCATCGCCTCGCAGGTCAAACTGCTGCGCCTGCTGCAGGAAGGGGAATACTACCCGCTGGGCAGCGACCGTCCCAAGCGGTTACGGGCCCGGGTGATTGTGGCCACCCATGCTGACCTGGCGGCCAAAGAGGCCTCCGGCCAGTTCCGGCGTGACCTCTACTACCGCCTGAAGACCCATCAGGTGCGGATTCCTGCGCTGCGGGACCGGCGCTGCGATATCCCGCTGCTGCTGGAACATTTTCTGGCTGAGGCGGCCCAGGCATTGGGCAAGAAAAAGCCCACCGCCCCGCGGGAACTGGCCCAGCTGCTGGCCACCTACCCCTTTCCCGGCAACGTGCGGGAGCTGAAGGCGCTGGTCTATGATGCGGTCAGTCTGCACACTGGCGGCGTACTCTCCATGGAGCGTTTCATCACTGCCATCGGCCCCCAGGCAGCCACTCCGACAGCAGCCCCCCAGGAATGCCGCAATCCGTTTCTCTGCTGCGAACGGTTGCCAACCTTCAGTGAGGCAGCAGAACTGCTGGTAACTGAAGCAATGCAGCGCAGCAACGGCAACCAGACGGTTGCGGCCCGCCTGCTGGGGATTTCACAACCGGCACTGTCCAAACGGCTGAAGCAACGGGAACTAATCTTTGGGTGAGATTACAGAAAGAAAGGGGCTAAGAGATCTTTCCACTATGGTTCAAGTTCATTGCCATCTGCAATCAGTGGGCGTGAGTCAGCTCTTCCCGCAAAATACGCCTTAAAGTGTCTTCAAGCAGATTCTGACTGAGATACTGTTTCAAGGCCTCATTGATCAGGGTTTGGTAACCGCGATCACCGGCTTTAATTTTGAATGCAGCTACAACAGCAGTATCCAGCATAATGTTAACCCTCTGCTTGCGTGGGGCATCCTTTAAGCCTACCCGAAACCGGGAGCCATCAAGCATTGCCTGCGTCACTTTGGGTGCATCATCAGATATTACTGAAGAAGAGCGCCTGTTCGTCTTTATCTGCTTTTCGGATTGAGATGACATGAATTTCCTCCTCTGTTTCCGTATGCGCTACCAAGACCACTACCTGTGAACCATGCAACCCCATGGTGATCCACCGTTGTTCTCCGTAGTCAAATCTGCTGTCCTCCCAAGTAAATGTTGGACCGGCAAATATTTCCGCAGCACGGGCAAAGTCAATGCCATGCTTCTTGATATTACTGATCCGCTTCTTTTCATCCCAGGTGAATAGCATAGCACAACCATACATATATTTATGCATATTGCAAGGAGTCTATACGTGGAAGAAAATAGTGACGTTTCCCCTGTTTCTTAATCTTCCAGATCACCGCTCGATGGAAAACGGGTTAAGAAACTGCCGCCCCCACAGATAGTTTTTCTCAACCGGGCTCAGTTCTGCTTCTTCACAAATCCTCTCCCAACTATCATGAATGGCTGTCTCAATCCGATCAATCGTATCGACAGCTGCCTGCCGGGAAAGCAGGAAGTGATGTGCGGCAGCCAGACAGGTTTTGAGCTGGCTGAACCGGTTGTCTCCGGTTATGAGCATGGCCTGGGTCGCTTCATTGCCGGTACGTCCTTGCGGGCAAATATCATAGGCCGGCGTCAGACTCAGCTCTTTCCCATCCCAAAAGGCGGCGTGGTTACGGGCGTGGTCATCGGTATTGCCACACAGGATATTGAAAACCAATCGGCCATACAGTTCCTTAAGGGTTGCTACCGGTTGTGTAAAACGATGGCGAATAATCTCCGCAAACGCTTCATAACTGGCATAGCGGGCCGTCATCTCACTGAGGCCGAACAGGGTCAGGGCAGAAACCATGGCCTTTCGAGCCCAGCCGGAATCAAGCGCAACCCGGTCGAATCGCTCAATCAGCAAGACGTCCTTGCCAGCCGCTTTGACCAACTTGACGGGAGCAACCCTGAGCCCTGCTCGTACAGCCAGTCTCATGGCAAGGTATTCGGCTTTGACAACACTGTAGAGATCACTGCTGGACGAAAATTTGGCGATATACTTGGCGCCCTGATCTTCTATCAAAGCCTTGGGACGGGCACCTCCAATGGAACTGCCATGGAAGAGCGCCTGATCAAGCTCGGCAGTTAAGGGCACCCCCTGCTCAACCCGTTCGGCTGATGCCAGCAACTCTTCAAGGCTTGCATTATGGGGAGTTCTGGGGACAAATTCCGTTGGTGATCGCTGAAAATCAAGCGCGCCAATCCGGTCAGACCCTGATTCCAGGAGATAGGTGAGCTCATCCAGGCTGTCGGTGTCCGCATCCCGACCTTTCAGACCGAACTGCCTGTTAATGATAACGCGTCGCCCCCAGGCATCGGGCGCAGCATCCCGGATGCAATTGGGCATCTCCAGGTCGCCCGGCAAGGGCAACACCCCGGCCCGCAGAGGTAATTCCGGCGCATAAATCGGAATAGCTGGATTCTTGTCACCGGTCCGATCAAGATAGCTTTTGCCATAGTTGAAATGGATTGTACTGTTATCCGCTTCAAGTTTACCGGCGACCACCGGTTGTGTCTCTCCGGGAAGCCAGATCCAGACATAGGCTTCTCTGTTATGCGGTTTAGAAGTCATCATCCACCACCTTGGTCTTGTTTCTGATCCGCTTGGGGAGGAGAGCTATTTTGCTTTGCGCCAGTTCGATGCCGGCCGCAAGAACCCGGCTCTCCTGATCAAACAGGGGGACGCCAACCAAGGCGGCGACTTCAAAGACCAGGCCGATGGACGGAGACATCTCGCCGGCCTCTATCTTCTGGAGTGTCGCCCGGGAGATACCGGCTCTTTCCGCAAGGTTTTGCTCAGACCATTGGCGCTCTTTGCGCCCGAGCTTGATCTGTTGACCGAGTAAATAAGCCGCTTCTTGTGCGTATTTTGAATATGCCCGTTGCTTCATCACAACCCACCAAGCTAAAATTGACCAATATAATAGCCATTAACATAGCTAAAGATCACTATAATAGTCATTTTGTGTATTTTCAAGAAATAATCGGCAATTAACTGCCAGTGAAGACTAACATCAGATCCCCCCATAACCGACGTTATAGCGATAACGCCGGTTATCACAACCTAACAAGCTGATATTACTGAATAAGTCACCATCCAGGCATCTCCTGCCATAACCTGTGTTATACCCCTTTCTCCTCATGTAACGTCCCATCACTTCATATTGTCTTTGTTATAACAGCAGCTTACAAATGACACAGCCTATTGGCACGCTGTCTGCTCATTACCATGACAACTCTTGCTACTTTAGCCCTGCGGGGCACGACAAACGACGTAATGTCAAGGAGGTCTGTCATGTTAATGTTCTGGATCCAATTTGCGCTGGTACTTGGTGCGGTCTTAATCGGTATCCGCCGGGGTGGGGTTGCCCTGGGTCTGATCGGCGGCCTGGGGGTCTCACTGCTGGTACTGGGATTCCGCAGTGCGCCATCTGAACCGCCAATCGCGGTGATGCTGATCATCCTGGCGGTGGTAACCGCCTCAGCCACCCTGCAGGTGGCCGGTGGGCTGGATTACCTGGTGCAGTTAACCGAGCGGCTACTGCGTTCACAACCCAAGTACGTCACCATCCTGGCCCCACTCTCCACCTTTTTCCTGACGGTCTGCTGTGGCACCGGTCATGCGGTCTACGCGCTGTTACCGGTCATTTCTGACGTGGCACTCAAGACCGGTATCCGGCCTGAGCGTCCGATGGCCATCTCCAGTGTTGCCTCACAGATGGGGATCACCGCCAGCCCGGTGGCTGCAGCCGTAACCTTCTTCCTCGGCTTTGCTGCCAAGGCCGGGTATCCGGTAACCCTGATCGACATCATTATGGTCACCATGCCTGCCGGCGTGGTTGGCGTACTGGCTGCTGCTGCCTGGAGCTTTAACCGTGGCAAGGATCTGGATAAAGACACTGAGTTTCAGGCCCGCCTGCAGGATCCGGATTTCCGGGATTCTCTGAACGCCAGCGTGACCACCCTTGACCAGAAAATCTCTACAACTGCCAAGTTTTCAGTGCTGCTGTTCTTTGCCGGTGTTGGTTCGATCATCTTTCTGGCCAGCTTTCCGCAGCTGCTGCCGATGGGACACGGTGGCAAGCCGGTTGCCATGACCACGGTGGTACAGTTCGTGATGCTTGCCTTTGGCGCCTTCATCATGTTTGCCGGCAACGTCAAGGCCAAAGATATTGCCCACTCCAGCGTCTTCACCGCCGGTATGATCGCCGTGGTCTCCATCTTCGGTATCGCCTGGATGAGCGACACCTTTATCTCCGCCAACAAGGGTTATCTGATCGAGACCATCGGTGCCATGGTCAAGACGGCCCCCTGGACCTTTGCCATCGCCACCTTCTGCATCTCCGCCTTTGTCAAGAGTCAGGCTGCCACCCTGGCCATTACCCTGCCACTGGGTCTGGCTCTGGGGCTGCCGGTTCCCCTGCTGCTGGGTCTGATGCCGGCCAGCTACGCCTACTTCTTCTTTGCCTTCTATCCCAGCGACCTGGCTGCCATCAACATGGACCGTACCGGCACCACCCGGATAGGCAAGTACTTGTTAAACCACAGCTTCATGATTCCTGGTCTGATCGGGGTCAGTACTTCAACCGTAGTGGCGTATATCATTTCACGCATGATATTCTGATTGTTGTGTGTAATGAGGGGAACCTTCGTTTGGTGATGCAACGCAACACTGTTGCATGCAACATGGTATAACAATCTGCTTTTATTATAATTTATTGTTCTGTCTTGTGATGTTCTGTTGCAATATTGTTTGCAACATTGTTTAAAAACCTGTCGGTATGGCCTGTGGGTGACACTCTTGTTGTTTTTGTAACTATCTGAATATATTGTGAAATAAAAAATATAAAATATTTTAGCGAAATTGGCACGTAAACTGTAATTAAGAAAATCAAGAACGGCACATCACAGAGTGCCACACTACGATCCCAGTTATACGACACGCACATACAAACCCAAACAAAGGAGAATCGTCATGAAAGCAAAAAACAATTTCTCAGTTCTGCTGGCAGAAACCACCGCAAAAGGTAGTCTGGCAATCTTCGCAGGAGCAGCAGTATTTCTTGGTGGTTTTATTACCTGGTCGGCAGCCGGTACGGTCAGTGGCTTGATGAGTCTGTTCAACTAACAAATCTAACCAACTACATGTATAAGGGAGAATGTAACCATGAAAGTTAAAGTCAGTTATTCCGATTTAGATGACAGGAAATATATTGGAAGGGTGCTTGGCGTGTTCGGGCTCTTCGCAGCAGGTGCCGCACTGAACGTAGCCTGGCCGGCACTGAGCCACATCGGTGGTAAATTGATCGGCTAATCCAATCAGGATGTAGCAGCAACAAAAAACCCGGCTAAGGCCGGGTTTTTTGTTGCCAGAGCGGGTCGGAAAAACTAGCGAACCTGCTGGACCTCAACGATTTCGGGAATCTGCTCCTTGATCGCCTTTTCAATTCCCATCTTGAGGGTCATGGTGGACATGGGGCAGGAGCCGCAAGCCCCCTGCAGTTTAACCTTGACGATTCCGTCTGCGGTTACCTCTATCAGCTCAACATCGCCACCGTCACGTTGCAGCATGGGACGGACCTGATCAAGTACTGCCTGAACTTTTTCAATCATGGTTGTATCTCCTTCTAGTGATTATCTGCTCTGCGTCCATTGAATGGGACGACATTTGTCCTGTATAGCGGTTTTAAGAAAAAAGTGCACCTGTTTTTATGCAAGCAGGTCAAGCAGCTCCTGCCGTTTAATCGGTTTGGTCAGACAGCCATCTGCCAGTTCTTTTAAGTGTTGCTCGTAATCGGCCGGGGTTGAGGTGACAACGATAATCCGTGGTGTATGGCCTGAAAAGTTCCTGACCAATGAGGCAAAGGAGTAGCCATTCAACTGGGGCAGGTTAAGGTCAAGCAACACAATAGCAGGCTCATGCTGTTGGTAGAGTTCTATGGCGGTCACCCCATCCGCAGCGATTAAAGTGAGATATCCGGCCTCGCCTGCAATCATTTCCAGCATTGCCGAGGTCATTTCGTCACCTTCAACGATTAAAATAGTCTGCTGTGCCATGGGCAATTCCTCCGCTATACATAAGTAGTGTCGATGGTTATTTCTGAGTCAGCAGCACCACGGTATGGGCTGAAATACCCTCGCCGGTACCGGTGAAGCCCAGCCCTTCTTCAGTGGTGGCCTTGACATTGATACGGTCCAGTTCTACTCCACAGGCTCGGGCTACGTTCTCACGCATGGTCTGGATGTGTGGTGCCATTTTGGGTCGCTGGGCAATGATGGTGGCATCCAGGTTGCCAACGCAGTAGCCCTTTGCCCCAATCAGGCCAACCACATGCTCCAGCAGCTTCATGGAATCAGCCCCCTTGAAGGCCGGGTCAGTATCGGGAAAATGTTTGCCGATATCACCCATGGCCAGTGCCCCCAGCAGTGCATCGGCTATGGCGTGCAGCAGCACGTCAGCATCGGAATGTCCCAATAACCCCTTTTCGTAGGGGATATCCACGCCGCCCATGATCAGTTTTCTGCCTTCCACCAGACGGTGGACATCATAGCCATGTCCTATACGCATATTGTGCCTTCCTTGCTCAAGTGCCGATCCAGCAGGTGCCGGGGCTGTACATTGCCCAGCGCTGCCAATAGGCTGTTCTTGATGTGTGGAATTTCCTGCTCAAGCTGACGTAGCAGTTGTTTCATCCGCTGTCGCTGATGATCTGCATCTGCCACCGGACAGGTGCAGCTGACGGTCCTGATTCCAGCCTGTTGTATGGTAGTGATGATATCCTCTTCAGCGATATAGGCCAGAGGACGGATCACCGTAATATCACCGGTATCGCAGACGGTCCTGGCAGCCATCGCCTTGAGGGTGCCGATAAAAAACTGGTTCAGCAGCAGGGTCTCGATAAAGTCATCCCGGTGGTGTCCCAGGGCCAGCAGGTTACAGCCCTGTCGACGGGCAGCACCATATAATGCACCGCGTTTGAGGCGGGCGCAGAAGGAGCAGTAGGATGAGCCGGGCCGCAGCTTGGCATTGATCAGATCAACATGATCAGTCTGCTCGATAACCAGATCAAGGCCCAGGCCTGCGGCAAAGCTACGGATGTTGGCGGTATCAAAGTCAGGGAATCCCGCGTCTACCGTAACCGGTACCAACTCGTAACTGATCGGGGCGCGGCGCTGCATCTCAACCAGCAGCATCAGCAGGAGCAGGGAGTCTTTGCCGCCGGAGAGACCAACACAGATCCGGTCGCCATCCTTGATCAGATTGAAGTCGCCAATCGCCCTGCCAACGCCGTTGCGTAAAGAGCGCCAGAGCTTGGGATCAACATCTTCCGGGCGGGACATCGGCTAGAGGGCGACCCGTTCCAGCAGAGAACGAACCATCGGGGTAAAGGTTTCGTGTTCCAGCAGAAAGGCATCATGACCGTAGGCGGATTGGATCAGGTGATATTCCACCTCTTTGCCCAGCCCTTGCAGGCAAGCCACCATCTCTTCGGTCTGGTTGGGTGGATAGAGCCAGTCAGAACTGAAGGCAAAAAACTGGATCGGCGCAGTGATCCGGCTAAAGGCATCGGCCATGGATTCATAGCCCCAGGCCACATCGTACAGGTCCAGCGCCTTGGCAAGGTAGAGGAAGCTGTTGGCGTCAAAACGATCCACAAAGTTATAGCCGTTGTAATTCAGGTAGCGCTCTACCTCAAACTGGCCAAAGAAATCAAACAGGCCGTCTTTGGCTGAGAAACGACGATCAAATTTCTGCCACATCGATTCATCGGACAGGAAGGTGATGTGCCCGATGCCACGGGCCAGAGCCAGGCCATCTTTGGGGTTGTGCTTGTACTCCCCTTTTTTCCAGGTGGGATCATTATAAATGGCCCAGCGTGCCACTGCATTCAGAGAGATCGCCTGTGGCGAGGGACGTGGTGTGGTGGCCAGTGCGATGACTGAGGCGACCCGTTCCGGGTACTGGGTGGCCCATTCCAGGGCCTGCATGCCGCCCATGCTGCCCCCCATGACAGAGAGCAGCCGTTTAACCCCCAGGTGGTCCAGTAACAGTTTCTGGGCGCGGACCATATCGCGCACGGTGACCACCGGAAAGGTAAGGTTGTAGCGCTTGCCGGTTTTGGCGTTAATAGAGGCCGGACCGGTTGAACCGTAGCAGGAGCCGATCACATTGGAGCAAAGTACGCAGTAGCGATCAGTGTCCAGCAGGCGGCCTGAGCCGACAATGGCATCCCACCAACCGGGCTTGGTGTCAGCTTCATTGCGTTTGCCCGCCAGATGGGCATCGCCGGTCCAGGCATGTTCCACCATAATCAGATTGGAACGATCAGCATTCAGGGTGCCGTACAGTTCATAGACCAGCGTGATCGGCGCAAGTATCCGACCACTTTCCAGGCGGATGCCGGAGTCAAAGGTTATGGTCTGTTCCTGCACAACACCGATGGACATGATCACTCCGAAACAACAAAAGCCCCTGCTTTTATGGGAGCAGGGGCCTTGAGTACCATCAAGATCCTCGCTCATCTTCGCCTTGCGGCAGGATTTAGCACCTGACGTCCCTACCGGGACCGGTTGCTGTGGTTTCGTCGGGCCTTATCCCTCCACCACTCTTGATAAGCAGGTTGTGGCCGGTAAAATACGTGAATGATCCCAGAGAGTCAATGTAAATTGAGTGGGTTACCGATGGATTGGATAGCTCTGGAAAATGCCGTTGCCATCTGATATAACGTTCAGGATTTTGGAACAGACAAACTACATCATGAATACGACGGAATCGGGAGGATATTATGCGACGGTTGGTGCTGCTGTTCGGTTTGCTATTGCTGCCGCTTGTGGGTGGCTGTGCCCACAACTACTATAATCTGCCGCAGGATGCAGTGGCTGAAAAAGTGAAGGTGCTGGGAGTAGTACCGATAATTGTTGATACAGATTCAGATATCCGCCACCCCCAGCGGGAAGAGCTGATTACCCTGCTGACCAATGTCAACCGTTCCTTTGAACGGGACCTGTTGCGGCTGGTAAAAAACACCAACAGCTTTTATACCGTGACCCTGCTTGATGTCGATCCCAAGGCGGTCTTTACCAGCACCCTGTTCAGGCGTGAGCGTCGTGATGATGCCGCTATCCAGTACAACAAGTATTTCTGGAAGGAAGATGCCCTGGCTGACTTCATGCGTAAAAACAGTCTGGATGCCGCCATGTTTGTGGTGGTCAGTGGCATTACCCGGCCGGACAAAATTTCATCCGCCAACCTGTTGGACTCCTTGTCAACTGACTACAATTTTCTGGTCATGACCGCCCAGATTGTGGATGCCAAGGCAACGGTCCTCTGGGAATACCCCAACTTCCGGCAGCGGACCCTTTCATACAGCCCGTTGATGAATCTGCAGTACCCTGATTTTGACGAGGCCAAGGCCAATATGAGCCCCCGCGTACAGGTCAAATTCAAGACCTTGGAGGGGATTCGACGTTCCCTTGAAAAAAGGCGTCTGGATCTGCTGCGCCGTGAAACCCCGGAGGTGGAGCTGTACATGAGCCAGTTTGAGGATATGACCTCCATGCTGGAGATCGACAAGGATCGCAAACCGGCCCCACCTGTAGAACCGGTAACAAAGAAAGATCAACAGGAGGTCAAAAAGTGAAGATAGCTATCAGTTTTGAAGGCGGTAAAAAAGTAGCCTCTACGTTTGAAAGTGGCCTGCAGATGATGACTGACCAAGCTGTTGAGAACGGTGGCGAGGGTAGCTATCCAGAACCCTTTGCCTGTTTTCTTGGTTCCATCGGCACCTGTGCCGGTATCTATGTACTTGAGTTCTGTAATGCCCGCAAGATTCCGACGGAGAAGGTGTCGCTGACCCAGACTGTTGAATTTGAGCTTGATCCGCAGGGGAAACGGCGAGTCAGCAAGGTGGGTTTAACCATCAATCTGCCACCTGAGTTTCCTGAGCGCTACCAGAAGGCGATTGTCAAGGCGGCGGAGCTGTGCTCTGTTAAAAAAGCGATCATGCATCCACCCGAATTTGTTGTTGATTATCAGGTACTATAAAGGCTGCCGTGGACGAAACACGTAAAGCAAAACTGACTAAGGAACTCCAGGGGATCGGCATTGGCGCGGTTGGGCTGTTCATCCTGCTGGCCTTTATCACCTTCAGTGCAGCCGACCAGTCGCTGAACAGCTGGTCAACCGAAGGGGGTATCCGTAACCTGGGGGGGCGTCTGGGGGCCCAGGTCGCCGATCTGTTCTTCATGCTGTTCGGTCTGGCATCGTACCTGCTGCCCGGCGCGCTGTTGTTTATCTCGTACAACCTGTTGCGTTTCAAGGAACCCCGCCTCCGTTTTTACAAAGTTGCCGCTTTTTGTGGTCTGCTTTTTTCTCTAGCTTCGCTGTTTGCCTTCAGCCTTGAATCAACAACCTTTCTGGGGCAGCAGGTCCCCACCGGCGGTTTGATCGGACGGGGAACGGTCTTGATGCTGCGGGGCAGTATGAACGCCTTTGGTACCCTGCTGGTGTTACTGCCACTGCTGGCGGCATCAATCATGATCCTGTCCGGGTTCTCCTTTGTGCTATTCGCCTCCTGGTGGCTTGAAAATCTGCGCACCAAGTGGGCTGCCCGCAAGGAACGTAACGCCCATGCCAAAGAGGGGCGTGATCGGGCCAAGGCACTGGCTGAAGGGAAAAGTGCTCCTGTCAGTGGGCCGGTGATTAAAGATGCAGCTCCGCCCGCCCCTACGGCCCGCCCCAATTTTTTCAAAAAGGAAAAGAAAAAGGAGGCGGCCAAGGATAAGGCGGTGCAGGAGTCGTTTGATTTCATCAAGCAGGAGGGGGATTTTATCACTCCACCCCTGTCGCTTTTGGATCCGCCACCCACCACTGAGCGTCGGATTGACCGTGAGGCGTTGGAGATGAACGCCCGCCTGCTGGAAAAGAAACTGCTGGATTTCGGGATAGACGGCGAGGTGAAAGAGATCTGTCCCGGCCCGGTAATTACCATGTATGAGTTTGCCCCGGCCCCCGGCATCAAAATCAGCCGGATCGCTGGTCTGTCCGATGACCTGACCATGGCGCTGCAGGCGCTTTCGATCAGGATTGTGGCGCCGATCCCCGGTAAAGGGGTGGTGGGTATAGAGGTGCCGAACCGTGATCGTGAGACGGTTTACCTGCGTGAGATCTTTACCTGTGATGATTTTCTGCAAAGCCGGATGAAGCTGCCGCTGGTGTTGGGCAAGGATATCGCCGGTCTGCCTTCCCTGACTGATCTGGCCAAGGCCCCGCACCTGCTGGTGGCCGGTTCCACCGGTTCCGGTAAATCGGTGTCGGTTAACACCATGATCCTGTCCCTGCTTTATACCGCCACCCCCCGCGATGTCCGTTTCATCATGGTTGACCCAAAGATGCTGGAATTCTCCATGTATGAAGGGATTCCGCACCTGCTGCTGCCGGTGGTAACCGAACCGAAGAAGGCCTCACTGGCCCTGAAGTGGGCGGTGAATGAAATGGAACGCCGCTACCGCCTGCTGGCAGACAAGGGGGTTCGTAACATTGAATCCTACAACCGCAAGCTGGCAATCGAGGAAGAAGAGTTGGCGGTGCATGACCTGGCTGACGAAGAGATTATTGAAGAGCTGGAAGAGGTGATTGAGGGAGAAGATCCGGCTGTACTGGACCAGCCGCTCCCGTTTGTGATTGATGATGAGGCTGATGAGCTGGAGCATAGCCATCTGCCCTATATCGTGGTGATTGTGGACGAGTTGGCTGACCTGATGATGGTGGCCGGGCGTGAAGTGGAGGAGCATATTGCCCGTCTGGCCCAGAAGGCCCGGGCAGCCGGTATCCACCTGATCCTGGCTACCCAGCGCCCCTCAGTGGATGTCATCACCGGCCTGATCAAGGCCAACCTGCCGTCCCGCATCTCGTTCCAGGTTTCTTCCAAGGTTGATTCCCGTACCATCCTGGATTGTAACGGGGCCGAGGCGTTGCTGGGGATGGGTGACATGCTCTATCTGCCCCCCGGCACCGGACGACTGCATCGTGTGCATGGCGCCTTTGTCTCTGATGCTGAGGTGCAGCGGGTAGTTGACTTCCTCAAAAAACAGGGCAAGCCGGTCTATGAAAAATCAATCCTTGAGATGAAGGATACGGATGACAAAGGCAGTGCTGGTGATGACGAAGAACTGGATGAACGTTGGGAAGATGCCCTGCGTCTGGTGGCGGAAACCAAGCAGGCCAGCATTTCCATGGTGCAGCGCCGTCTGCGGATCGGCTACAACCGGGCGGCCCGGATTGTAGAGACCATGGAGCGGGAGGGGATGATCGCTCCCAGCGACGGCACCAGCAAACCTCGTGAGATCTATATGGATATCATCAACGCCTACCTGAATTCACAACTGACGAGGTAGTAATGCCAGAGCCACAGACGATCACTGCCGCCGCAATCCAGTTTACCGTCAATCAGGGTGATCTTGACGCCAACCTGACCTATGTCCGTGCAGCCCTGCAGCGGGTTGCAGAGCAGGGGGCCAATCTGGTGGTATTGCCGGAGATGTGGTCCACCGGCTTTGCCTACAAGACCCTGAATGAGCTGGCCCAGCGGACGGAAGGAGTGGTTGCGGAGCTCTGTGAGCTCTCGGCACAGTACAAGCTGGTAATTGTCGGCAGCCAACCGGAACCGGCTGACGATGGGCGGGTCTACAACACGGTCCATGTTGTTGATAACGGCCAGGTGACCGCTCGCTACCGCAAGCTGCACCTCTTTTCGCTGCTGGGTGAAGACAAGGCCTTCAAGGGGGGCGATAGCTGGTGTCTGGCAGAGACCTCCATCGGCAAGGTGGGGGTGATCATCTGCTACGACCTGCGTTTTCCCGAGTTGTCCCGCCGACTGGCGCTGGAAGGGGCACGGGTGATCTGCGTGCCGGCCCAGTGGCCTAAACCCCGCCAGGAACACTGGCGGACACTGCTGCGAGCCAGGGCAATTGAGAATCAGCTCTATGTTATCTCCTGTAACGCCTGCGGCCAGATCGGCAAGCTGGATTTTTTTGGCATGAGTATGGTGATTGATCCCAAGGGTGAAGTAGTGGCCGATGCAGGTGAGGCGGTTTGCGAGATCACTGCCCCGCTGGACTGGCAGACAATGGATGCATGGCGAGCCCAGATCCCCTGTTTTGGTGACCGGCGGCCTGAGCTCTATTAAAGATAGCATTGTTTCTTGACGGTCTGTCTCTGAAGGACTAGGTTTAGTACTATTTTCTCAGGAGGTTCTATCCCGTGGGATTGGAAATGTTTTTTACCAGCACCGGTCTGGTGGTGAAGGGTGTGTTGCTGCTGCTGATCATGTTTTCAGTGGTTTCCTGGGCCATCATCATGTTCAAGTTTTT
>CAZNWF010000060.1:0-17826 GCA_964576485.1 uncultured Geobacter sp.
AAAACCTACTACCGACAGCTGGATAAAGAGGGGCAACTGCCGTTTTTAGGTTAATTTAAATATGCGAATATCCCAATACCACTGTTTTCTGCAATTGCAAGGCGGGGAATGAAAAAAATTGTCAACCGCCCCAGAATTTTTGCCAGAGGGCCATGATGATCTCAAAGGCGATCAGGATGATGATGATCCATTCCAGACGGGCGGAACGGCGGGCATGGGAGAGATTTGAAAAGACATCAGTCACATCCAGCAGGGTTTCTGCCTTGTGTTTGATCTCCTGATAGCGGGGACGTAGTTCAAACAGGCTGGAGATGGTCAGGTAAAAGCGGTCTGCCTCAGCGTCGTCCCAGGTGCTTTCCGGCTTGTCCAGTACCATGATATGGGCGATGGAGGTATATTTAAAGCCCAGTATCACCGAGGCCAGTTTGGCCAACCGCTTGTCCGGCAGCTCCAGCACCCCCTGCCCCAGGCGGTTGATCATAACGCCGACCTCGTCAAAGACCGCATCAACATGTTCCTCAATCCGCTCCAGCGCCACCGATTTGGCAATCACAAAGCAGATGATCTCCAGCAGTTCCTGCTTGAACTCCGGCATACTGGCAGAGTCGTTGGTTATGGCCGGTTCTGCAGCGGGATTGATATCAAGCTGGTAGTCTTCCCGAAAGCGAAGCTGGGGCTGTTCCTTCAACTGCTCAAGGTGCTGCTTCAACCCTTCAATGCAGCGGGCAACAATGTCGTCACTGCAGTTCAGAAAGACCATACCGCCGAAATAATAGAGGTAGACCCATACCCCGTCGCCTGACGCAGAAGGGGTAAAGGTGACCGGATTCAGCCGCATCGGCTCTTCCCAGCGGTACTTGCGATCAATGCCCAATCGGGTTGCCAGACGGTTCAGATCAAAATCGCCACCAATGGCAAAGGCGGTAAACGTATAGCGCTTCATGGCTGATGCGCCTCGGTTGCAAACAGCACCTGAACGCTAAAGGCCTTCTCAAACAGGTCTTTTTTGGCGCTGGCGCCAAACAGTTCCACGGCCAGATCTTCAGCACCGGAAAGAGTCAGCCGCACCAGACTGCCTTCAACAGAGCACTGCAGGCCGCTAACCGTAGAACAGCGTCGCCGGTCAAGGCCATCGGCCAGCCGCAGGATTCCGGCCAGCTTGATCACCGTTGCCTGTTCCTTGACGGTCAGGCGTTGAAACTCATCATGTTTCTTTTTGGGCAGCGATTTACGATGGTAACGGGCGATTACCGCCACCATTTCACGTTCACGGGGGGTGATGCCAAACAGGTCGGCATGGCGGATCAGGTGACAGGAATGCTTGTGATGACTATGGTAGCTGATGTAGTAACCGATATCATGCAGCAAGGCAGCCGCCTCAAGCAGCACCCGCTCACGTTTTTTTAATCCGTAACTGTCGGCCAACCCGTCAAACAGGGCCAGCGACAGGGTTGCTACCTGTTGGGAATGCATATCATCCATCTGGCAGGATCGGCCAAAGTTGATCACCGATTCACGCCAGGAACGGGGTGACGGTGCATCCGGCGCAAGACCGCGCCGTTTGATCGCCTCAACAATCATCCCCTCCCGGATGCCGTGGCTATTCACCAGCAGGGTATTGGCATCAAACAGTTCCATCATGCTGTCCACCAGACCGACACCGGCCACAATAATGTCAGCCCGGTCCGGCGTAAGCCCCGGCACTTCACGGCGCCCCTTAAGGTCGCGACGCTGCAGCATCGCCAGCAGATGTACCACTTCAGAACGCAGCACCTCCAGGCCATGCACCCCTTCCACCGGGTTGCGACGCAGTTGCAGGGCCATCTGGGCAATGGCGTTGACCGTGCCGCCGGAACCGATCAGGGTCGGCAGGACCAGTTTATCGCCATCCAGCTGTTTTTTGACCGTGTCCCGGATATGCTTCTGAAACTTGCGGTAGTCAGTAGAACGGATCGGATCAGCCTTCAGAAACTGCTCGGTCATGACCACCGCACCCAACTCAAAGGAATAAAACTCCTCCACATGTACCCCTTGGGCAGTGATCAGTTCAACGCTGCCGCCCCCCACATCCAGTATGCCAAAACGTTTGCCGTGGGTATCAAAGTTACGCAGGGCCGATTGGGCTGCCAGGGCAGCCTCTTCATCACCGGAGATGACCCGGATTTCACTGCCCAGCAGCTCTGAAAAGCGTTTGACCAGACGAGGGCCATTGGTAGATTTACGCATGGCACTGGTGGCCACCGCATCAATCGCCTTGACCTTAAGGCCGGTTACCAGCTTGTGCATCCGGGTCAGGGCAGCCTCGGCCCGTGCCACCGCAGCAGCAGAGATCTCACCGGTTTCTGCTATTCCTTCACCTAGCCGTACCGTATCCTTTTCATCATCAAGAATACGAAAACTGCCGTCCTGATTACATTCCACCACAATACAGCGGATGGAGTTGGTACCGATGTCAATGGCGGCGAGACGTTCTTTGGTCATCAGGCAGGCTCCTTATGCTGATTACAGATCAAAGCGGTACACAATCGGCTTGTTTTCCAGCAGATCAGACAACTTCTTCAGCAGCTTACGCTGTTCTTTGGCGATCGTTTTCAGCAGTTTTTCCCGCACGGTTTCGGGCAGGTCAGCAGTTTCCTGCAGCAGGGCAGCAATCACCACCCGGTCATGCATATCCCCCAGCAGAGACTGGTACTGGCGCAGCTGAACCAGCAGGGGCTGCTGTTTTCCCTCCAGTATAGCATGGAGCAGTTCAGTGAAATAGCGCCACTTCTTGACCGCTATCCGCAGGGCATGGCGTTCCTCCACCATCTCCGGGGTTGTCACCAGCGGCAGCAGGGCATGGATCGGGTAGTACAAGGCCAGATTGCGCTCAGACAGCAGCGCCAGCAGCCCCTGTGAAGCGATATTGTCCGGTGTCACCAATGCTGCTGCTGCGCTGCGGATCTGACGTTCCAGCTTCATGCAGTCCAGCAACTCCAGCAACCGCCTGGCCTGAGCCGCCTCCTGGCGCCGCTGCTGTTCCAGTGTGGCGAGCAACGGTTCCAGTCCGTTTTCACCGGTCTTTTCCAGATAGAGCAGGGTCTCATCCAGGTTCCGCACCAGACCAAGCTCACGGGTCAGACGCCTGATCGGCCGCCGCATCCGCTCCATCCGTTCTGTACCGATAAACGGCCCCAGTTGATCAACCGCTCCACGCAGGCGGCGGCTGGCCACCCGCAGATCATGAATATGGTCAAGGTCAAAGCAGGCAAGGGTCTGGTGGCGCAACTGCAGAAGCTCATCCCAGCGGGAAGTGAGGCAGGTGGCAAAGGCCTCCAGCAGCTGACGGCTGCCAGGCAGCGAGTGCTGCACCGTACTATGCTGACTATTCTTTGGGAGCAAGGGCTTTCTTTGCTGAGCTGATCAGTTTGCCGCCAACTGGTGCAGACCAGAGAAAACGGGCCGGTTTACCTGGCTTTAAACGCAGTTCCAGACAGAGACAGGTACCTTTGCCCAATCCGGCCACCTGCTCTTTGCCCAACAGCAAGGCAGCCGTCTGACTTAGCAACGGTTCATGTCCCACCAGCATGATGCTCTCAACCTTCTGCCTGCTCTGAATCAATGCAACCACCTGTTCAGCGCTTGATTCCGGCGCAAGCCGGCGGTCGGCAGACAGCTCGGCATGGCTGCCAACTTCAACCATCAGCAGTTCAGCAGTCTGCACAGCCCGGGTCAGGGGACTGGTAATGATCTGCTCAGGCCGCACCCGCTTTTTATGCAGGCGACAGGCCGCCTTCTGCATGGCCTTACGCCCTTTCCTGGTCAGCCAGCGCGTACTGTCCTCAATCCCTTCAGTCTGTTCAACTGCCTCTGCATGTCGTACCAGATAGATCTCCATCAGCCGCCTCCTCGTATTTTTGAACCCCTGGGTATGTCGCACCAAACCACTCCCGGCCTCCCCTTATCAGGGGAGGAGCACAACAGAAGAAGCGTAAAGCTCGCCCCTGACAAGGGGGGATTGAGTGGGGTTGGTCTTCGCGGTTACGCTGCACCAGCAGAGTCTAGCGCACTTTGCCAAGAGTTCAAGCTGCCGGCAGTGTTACTGCAAAGGTGCTGCCCTTGCCAGCTTCGCTGGTAACCGTAATTTCACCGCCATGCAGCTGGACAATATGTTTGACAATCGCCAGTCCCAGGCCGGTGCCACCCTGTTCCCGGCTACGTCCTTCATCCACCCGGTAAAACCGTTCAAAAATCCGTTTCAGATCTTTGGATGGGATACCGATACCGGTGTCGCTGACTTCGATTATTACCCGCTTATTTTCCTGGCGGGTTCGTATGGCAATATCACCACCATCCGGGGTGTACTTAATGGCATTATCAAGCAGGTTCAGTAACACCTGTTCCAGCTGCCCCTGATCTGCCAGCACCTTGGGGGTTGACTCAGGACAGGTAGCGTTCAGCCGAATTCCTTTCGTGCGGGCGTGGTCCTCCATCAGCATCTGGGCCTTGCGAATCGTACCGCACAGATCCAGCGGATGCAGGGCCAAGGCAGCATCCCGCGCCTCAAGTTTGGAGAGCGTCAGGATATCATTGATCAAGTTGGTCAACCGTTCGGCATGGCCGGCAATAATAGAGACAAAGTGACGACCCCGTTCAGGAGTATCTTCCAGCGCACCATCCAGCAGGGTCTCGGCATAGCCTTTGATGACTGCCACCGGCGTACGCAGTTCATGGGAAACATTGGCTACAAAATCACGGCGCATGGTTTCAATCCGCTTCATATCGCTGATATCGTGGAAAACCGCCACGGTGCCGCGCTTGCTATGTTCTCCGGATAGCGGCACCCAGTGGGCCATCAGCACCAGATTGGTGGTAGGGATGGTGATCTCGCAGGTCACTTCATCACCTGATTCACGCTGTTCTTCAAAGGCATGCAGCAGGTCAG
Source organism: uncultured Geobacter sp. (assembly GCA_964576485.1). Classification (GTDB taxonomy): domain Bacteria; phylum Desulfobacterota; class Desulfuromonadia; order Geobacterales; family Pseudopelobacteraceae; genus Trichlorobacter. The sequence goes on from CAZNWF010000060.1 coordinate 4,925, forward strand.
GGTGACGGCAGACCTCCACCAGAGGCCGTCCTTCCACCTCGCCCGGCAGGCCAAACTGTTTACGGAAGGCCGGGTTGACCAGAATGATCGCCCCTTTAGTATCGGTCACCATCACCCCTTCCCCCATGCCGCGCAGGATGGCAGCCAGCCGCTGCTGCTCAGAGGTCAGTTTATGCATCTGATCTTCAATCCGGGCGGCCATCTCATTGAGAACCCTGGCCAGATAGTCAATCTCCTCCCCTTTACCGGTCGGCACCCGTACCCCCCGCTCACCAATGCCGATCCGGGCAGCAGCATCGGCGATCTCACGCAATGGCTTTGCTGTTATCCGGGAAAGGACGATACTGAGCAGCAGCGAAGAGAACAGCAGCAGGGCGACCGCCCCACCCAGCAGATTGTGCAGGGCACGTTTGGCTGCATCAAAATATTCCAGCGGCAGCGCCAGCCGGATAATGGTGGCATCAGCAGTACGGAGCGGCAGTGCAACATACAGCATGGTGGTCCGCAGGGTTTCAGAATGGCGGATTGACCAGCCTGAACCGCTTTTTAACGACTGCTGAACTTCAGGACGGCTCAGGTGGTTTTCAAGGCTGCTGACCTGATCATCACGGACATCAGAGTCACCCACAACCCGGCCATCAGCTGCAATCAGGGTGACTCGGGACTTGATCGCTGCCCCCAGTGTATGCGCCATTTTTTGTGGCGACTGTGCCTTTTGTTGCTCTGCCAGCAACTTGGCCAATTGGGCCTGTTGCTGAAGATTTGAGCGACTCTCATCCAGCAGGCGTTGTTCCAGCAGATGGTTGACGTAGCCGAACCCGCCACCGGCAATCAGTAACGATAGGGCGATATACGATAAAAACAACTTCCAGCGAAATGACATGGTCTATTCCTCCAGCTTATAGCCAAAGCCACGCACGGTCTTGATCATCTCACCGGCATCCCCCAGCTTGTTCCGCAGACGGGTGACGTGGGTATCCACGGTACGGGTATCACCCACAAAATTATAGCCCCATACATCCTGCAGCAGCAGTTCACGCTTCATGACCCGCCCGTTATGCTCAGCCAGATACAGCAGCAGCTTGTATTCGGTGCTGGTCAGCTCTATCTCGACACCTTCCACTGTGACCCGGTGGCTGCCACAGTCAATGGTAATTGTCCCCATCGTGATCTGCCGTTCAGCATGTACCGGTTCCTGGCCGCTACGCCGCAGGATGGCCCGAATCCGCAACATCAGCTCCCGCATCGAAAAAGGCTTGACGATATAGTCATCCGCTCCCATCTCAAAGCCCACCACCCGGTCAATCTCGTCACCCCGGGCAGTCAGCATCAGCACCGGGATACCACGGGTCTTGTCACTATGCCGCAGGGACGAGCAGACCTCCGTACCCATCATGCCAGGCAGCATCAGATCCAGCAGGATCAGATCCGGCGACTCCCGCCGGGCCGTTTCAAGCCCTTCCAGGCCGGTACCGGTCACCAGGACCTGATAGCCCTCTTTTTCAAGATTATAGGCCAGCAACTCCGCCAGATCCCGTTCATCCTCAACAATCAGCACCTTCTTCATAATGGTCATCTCCTGTGCCACCAAACCACAAACAGGTTATTTTCAGATTGTAACAGTACCAGAGCAAGGTTACAGGCTTGTTACACCGGTGCAAACAGTTTGTGGCAGGATATAAAAAGGCTGCCTCCAAACAGAAGCAGCCTTGTACACACCATTATTCGCCACAGAAGTCACTCAGCCAAGTAACGGCAGCAAGACCTGATAGGTCATAAAAGCCATCAACGCGGCTGCCGGTATGGTCAGGACCCAAGCCCAGACAATCCGCTTGGCAACGTTCCAGTTAACAGCGGTTAACCGCTTGGAAACACCCACCCCCAGAATGGTTGAGGTAATGACGTGGGTTGTACTGACCGGCATGCCGATGGAGGAAGCGCCGAGAATAACTCCGGCTGCAGCAGTTTCTACGCAGAAACCATGTACCGGCTGCAGTTTGACAAAGTCCTTGCCGATGGTCTTGATAATCCGCCAGCCACCGGCAGCAGTTCCCAGGCCCATGGCAATGGCGCAGGAGATCTTGACCCAGGTGGGAACATCAAAGGTGGGGATCAGGCCATAGGAAAGCAGGGCCATGGTGATGACACCCATTGATTTCTGCGCATCAGCAGTACCATGTGAAAAGGCCATAAAGGCAGCTGAGGCTACCTGCAGCTTACGGAAGTTTTTATTAAGCGGTCCGGGATTGCTGTCGTGAAACAGCTTCATGACAAGCATCATGAACATAAAGCCGATAGCAACACCGATAATGGGGGAGAGGATCAGGCCCATTACGATCTTCTGCAACCCCTTCCAATGCAGGGTGGCAGCGCCGGAATGGGCAATCACCGCCCCCATGATGCCACCGATAATGGCGTGGGAAGAGGAAGATGGCATGCCGTAATACCAGGTAATCAGGTTCCAGATAATGGCCCCCAGGATACCGGCCAGCACCACCAGCTGCGTGACATTATTTGCATCCACAATCCCCTTGCCAATGGTTGATGCCACCTTGGTTGAAACCATGGCACCGGCAAAGTTCAGGAAGGCAGCCATAAAGATAGCGGCCTTGACCGACAGGGCGCGGGTCGAGACACAGGTGGCGATGGCATTGGCTGTGTCATGAAATCCATTGATATAATCAAAGGCCAGTGCGGCAACAATCACCAACACCAGCATGATCAAGGCCAGATCAGGCATTTTTCACTACCACGCTTTCCAGAATATTGGCAGCGTCTTCACACTTGTCAGTGGCCTTTTCAAGCGTCTCATAGATCTCTTTCCACTTGATCAGGTTGATCGGATCTTTTTCTTCATCAAACAGACGGCTGATCGCCTCACGGCAGACCCGGTCCGCCTCATTTTCAAGGGCATTGATCTCAACACAGCAGTCGTTAATATCCTCAAACTTGCCCCCCAGATGTTTCAGAGCCCGCTCAACGGTCTGGCAGCACTTCAGGATGATAAAAGCCAGTTGCTGTGCCTCCGGTGTCGGCTTCTCAACATTGTACATCACAAAACGCTGGGCCGAGGCGTCGATCAGGTCAATGATGTCATCCAGCTTTGAGGCAAGTGAATAGATATCTTCACGATCGAGAGGGGTAATAAAGGTCTTGTTCAGGGTTTTGATAATCAGGTGGGTCTGGTTGTCACCTTTGTGTTCCGTATCCTTGATCTGGCGCTGACTGGCCAGAGGATCAACATAGTCGTCCAGCATCACCTTCAACTGCTGGGCGCCTTCGGTAATGATGACCCCCATATCCTGAAACATCTTGAAAAACTTCTCTTCTTTCGGGATTAATCCGAACATGCTGTTCTCCTTTGTATATCAGACAACTGACAGATCATGACAAGCGAGGGCATGTTACAGGTATGTGACAGAGATGTAAAGTTTCAGTTGTGTTACACGCAGAAGCGGGCAGCCCCTTCAAGGGACTGCCCGCTTCTGTCAAATCAATAACCCACCCCGACCCTCCCTTGACAAGGGGAGCGGGGAGGGGTTGTGCGTTCCTACCCCAAGATAGCCTTTAAATCTTCCTCTGCCGTGGTAATCGGCATAATGTTGAAATTCTCCACCAGGAAGGCCAGCACGTTGGGGGTAATAAAGGCCGGCAGTGAAGGTCCGAGGCGGATATCCTTGATACCCAGTGACAGCAGGGTCAGCAGGATCACCACCGCCTTTTGCTCGTACCAGGAGAGGATCATGGAGAGTGGCAGATCGTTCACGCCGCACTCAAAGGCACCTGCCAGGGCTACCGCAATCTGGATAGCAGAGTAGGCATCATTGCACTGGCCGATATCCAGCAGGCGGGGGATGCCACCGATGTCGCCAAACTCCAGCTTGTTAAAGCGGTACTTGCCACAGGCCAGGGTCAGGATCACGGTATCCTGAGGTGCCTTCTCGGCAAACTCGGTGTAGTAGTTACGGCCGGATTTGGCGCCGTCGCAACCACCAACCAGGAAGAAATGCTTGATCTGGCCGCTCTTGACTGCAGCGATAACCTTGTCAGCCACACCCAGCACTGCCTTGTGACCAAAACCGGTCAGGATCTCCTGGCCCGGATTTTCCGGCAGGCTTGGGCAGGCCAGCGCCTTGTTGATCACCTCAGAAAAATCCCAGCCACTGATATGCTTCACACCCGGCCACTGTACCAGCCCCCAGGTATAGAGACGATCCTTGTAGGAATCAGCCGGACGCTGGATGCAGTTGGTGTTGAAGATGATCGCGCCGGGGAAGTTGGGGAACTCCTTGGCCTGATCCTGCCATGCGCCGCCATAGTTTGCCACCAGGTGAGGATATTTTTTCAGGCCGGGATAGCCGTGGGCCGGCAGCATCTCACCATGGGTGTAGATGTTGATCCCCTTGCCTTCGGTCTGCTTCAGCAGTTCTTCCAGCATCTTCAGGTCGTGACCGGTAACCAGAATTCCCTTGCCAGCCTTGGTGCCCAGGTTAACCGATGTCGGGGTCGGTGCGCCATAGGTCTCGTTGTGGGCGGTATCCAGCAAGGCCATCACGGTCAGGTTCTGCTTGCCGCACTCCATGCAGAGGCCGACAAAGTCCATCAGCCCCAGCGCCGGATCAGTAGTGGCTGCCAGCGCCTTCTGGAAGAAGGCCATCACCGCGTCATCGGTACGGCCCAGGATCATGGCGTGATCCATATAGGCGGACATCCCTTTCAGACCGTACATCAGGATCTCGATCACGGAACGGATATCTTCATTAATATGCTGGGTGTTGATGCCGTGCTGCTCACCCTGGGCCACCATGCCGGCCAGGTCTGCAGCAGGCTTCCAGTCAGCAACCGGGCAGGCGATTGCAGCGCCGGAGGCGGCCTTGGCTTTTTCCTTTAACTGGTAGCAGTTCTGGATCAACGTGCCGATATCTTCCGGATCAAAATCCACGTTGGTAACAGTACTGAACAGCGCCTCAACCGTAAAACGGTCAATCTCTGCATCACGTCCCAGCTTATCAGCATACAGAGCCAGCGATTTCAGACCGTACAGCAGATGGTCCTGCAGGGCTGCCACATCCGGCTTCTTGCCGCAAACACCGGAGATGTTACAGCCGGTTCCATTTGCTGCCTGCTCACATTGGTTACAGAACATGCTCATTTAAGTATCCTCCCTTGGTAGGTGCATCCATCAGCAGATGCGTTTTAGTTGGTTGTGTGGTATGAAGAGTATATCAGTCTTTTTACAGAATGCATGACCTCGGTCAAAAAAAGTGCGTATCCTGCAGATACGTTCTGTAGTATCCTGTCTGCAGATCCTAGCAGTAAGCAGTACTATCTAAAATCTTTCAGGAGTTTCCCCCGATGTCTGATCTGCGCGTCCGTTTCGCCCCATCCCCCACCGGCTACCTGCACGTTGGTGGCGCCCGCACCGCCCTGTTTAACTGGCTGTATGCCCGCCACTTTGGCGGCACCTTTATCCTGCGAATCGAGGATACCGACACCGAGCGTTCTACCCAGCAGTCGGTGGATGCTATTTTACAGGGGATGGAGTGGTTGGGGCTTTCCTGGGACGAAGGGCCGTTCTATCAGACCGACAACTTTCCGCTCTACAAACAGCATGTGCAGAAGCTGCTGGATGAAGGCAAAGCCTACCGCTGCTGGTGCAAACCGGAAGAGCTGGAGGCCAAGCGCGAGGCAGCCATGGCTGAGGGGCGCAAGCCCAAGTACGATGGCACCTGCCGCCACCGCCAGGCAGAGCCGCTGGATCAGCCCCACGTCATCCGCTTCAAGGCGCCCGAAGAGGGTGAGACCGCCTTTGATGATCTGATCAAAGGTCGAATCACCTTCCCCAATGCAGAGCTGGATGACCTGATCATCAGCCGCACCGACGGCACCCCCACCTATAACTTCTGCGTGGTGATTGACGATGCCCTGATGCGGATCTCCCACGTCATCCGTGGTGATGACCATGTCAACAACACCCCGCGCCAGATTCAGCTCTATGAAGCGTTGGGCTATCCGGTGCCGATCTTTGCCCATGTGCCGATGATCCTGGGCAGCGACAAGGCCCGCCTTTCCAAGCGCCACGGCGCTACCAGCGTGATCGCCTACCGTGATATGGGCTACCTGCCGGAGGCGTTGAACAACTACCTGGTACGGCTTGGCTGGAGCCATGGTGACGATGAGATCTTCAGCCGCGAAGAGATGGTGCAGAAGTTTGACATCGCCAATGTGGGGCGTTCTCCCTCAGTCTTTAACCCGGACAAACTGAACTGGCTGAACGCCCACTACATCAAGACCGGTGATCCTGCCCGGCTGGCTGAACTGCTGAAACCTCACCTGGCAAACCGTGGCGTAACTGATACCACAGCACCAGATCTGGCCGGCGTCATCAGCACCCTGCAGGAACGGGCCCAGACCCTGGAAGAGATGGCTGACCGGGCACTGTTCTACTATCAGGCTCCGCAAAGCTATGATGAAGCAGCCCTGGCCAAGTTTGACAAGCCGCACTTATCAGCGGTCTTTGCAGCGGTAGCGGCCAGGCTGTCAGCTACAACGGTCACCACTGCCGCAGACTGTGATGCCCTGTTCAAGGAAATCTGCACTGAAGGTGGCTGGAAGATGCCGCAGGTTGGCCAGCCGGTACGGCTCGCACTTTCCGGCAGCACCCAGGCTCCCGGCATAGGTGAGATTGTGATGGCGCTGGGGATACCAGAGGCTGTTGCCCGCATAGACCGCGCCCGGGCAACCTTAACCGACTAGGCTGCTGAAACAGCAGCACACACAGGATGCCCATGCAGATAGTTGCCATCACCGACATACCGCGTATGACCGCCTTCTTTGAACATATGGTCCAGCAGTATCCCGACCTGATTGTGGTCAACGATATTCATCGTGGCATTGAGGAGCTTGAAAGCCGCAAGCCTGAAGTGGTGATTATCCAGAACCACCTTTCCGGGCTATCGGCTGATATTCTGCACAAGCACCTTAAATCACGTCTGGGCCAGCACAAGGCCCGCTTCGGCCTGATCAGCAGCTCCGCGACACTGGATGTTGACACCTCGGCACAGTTTGAGACCATCCTGGATCCGGCTTTAAACGATGCTCAACTGGAACAGGCCCTTGGAAGAATCCTGCGACGCCAGCCTCCACCAGGCATCCAGGACAGCACAACGCGTAACCAGGCGGCTGCAGTATCGGCTATCCCTGACCAGGAACCGGCACCGGCATTACAACAACAGCTCATCCCGTCTGTCTTCGCAGCACCTGCTGTTTCAGATAACGAACCATCTGCAGCTCCACTCACCTACGAGATGCCGCGCCGACCGGGCCTCTCGATTATTTCAGACTTCAGCAAACAGCTTGACACCCGCTCTGACTCCGTTAAAACAGAGCCCGCGCTGTTTGCTGAACGGGAGCAGGAACTGCGTATCAGGGATCTGCATCAGGCACCTCACCTGATGACAGATTTTGATGAACCGCAGCCCTGGTACCGCAAAACACCGTTCATACTGGTCAGCGTCACGCTGGTTGTGGTTGTGGCCGTCAGTCTGTTCCAGCACCGCCCAAACCACACCACCCCCCTCCCCCCCCCCAAGGCAGCGCCAGAGGCAAAGCCGTCGCCAGCGGCAGCACCACCAGCCGTTGATGCTCCTGCGCCCCCCCCGCAACCTGACCTTAAACAGGGGCTTTCCTCCCATGGCGCCGGTCGCCCCCGCAACCTGCCGTCCTTTATCCCCCGGGAAGGACGGGACCCCGGCTACGGCAAGGAAAATCCCGGCTGGGAAAACTACCACAGTCAAACCAGCGAATACCGTATCTTCAGAGAAAAAGACGGAACCATCAAGGCGATTCAGGTCATTGACCGCAGTGGCGCCGGCATCCAGGAATCCTTTTATATCAGTATCCTTAAGGAACTGGCCGGTGCCACCACCATGCGACCAACCTCATCCGAAATCAAGGAAGGGTACGAAATCCGCCGGGGTGATCTGGCCGGCTTGCAGTTGGTGCAGTACCGGGATGCTCAAGGGGGCAGGATGCGAGGCTTTGTGATTACCTGGCCATAAGGGAATATAATCCATACAAACAAACGAACGGGCGCCCTGATCAGGACGCCCGCTTTTTTTGTCAAACAGTCAGCGACAAGTATCGCCTACGCTATTTTGCCGATAGCTTCAGATAACAGTCAGCCCGGTTCAGGGTCGCTTCAGGCAGCAGTGCAGAGGAGGGATAGCGGCTGATAAAGTGATCAAACTGTGCAATGGCAGTCTCACAATCACCTTTTTTATAGGCTTCGAGTCCACGGTTGTAGGCGTTGTGCTCGCCCTGAGCAGCAGCAGTCGGCCGCTGTTTTTCTACCCTCTTCTTCGGAACCTCCACGGTCAACTCCTGAGCAAGGGACTTCCGTTCCGGCCCTTTTTCCACGACAGCCTGTTGGCCATATTTAGCTGCCGCCTTACGGGAGAGCGGCACCCGCAGCACCTGCCCGATCTGAATCCAATGAGGCCGTTTAATGTCGTTAAAGAGCAAAATCTGAGGATAGTAGTAATCACGGCCTGAATATTTTTTGGAAATCCGCGAGAGGTTATCACCTTTTTTTACGGTGACCTCCCGTACCAGCACACCATCGCCCGTGGTCTCACCTTCAACCGGCACCGGCGAATAGAGATAATCGCCGCCCCAGCTTGCGCTTGCCCCAAGCAGCAGCAAGGCCATCATAAAACCTTTTACACCTGGTAGATGCATATCAGTACCTGTTCCCCACTTGATCCTGGTAGGACAAGAGGCTCTTCAACTGAACCCCGGTACCGACGCCGGTGCCGGACTTGATCCTGAAGGAAGCCTTCACCACCCGCTTTTCACCGGCGCCAAGTTCACTGAAACGCCAGATCGACGTACCTGCCTCGGTCTTACCAGCGGCCTGATCAATGGCCACCAGCTCAATCTGCTCGGGCCAGGTCACCGCCAGCTCAACCTGCTTGGCAAGGTTGGACCCACGGTTCAGGATATCCAGATCAATCGTCAGCAGATCCCCCGGCACCATCCGGCCTTCGCGTCCCTTCATGGCCAGCTGCAGCACCGGCCTTGAATACCCGATCTCTGCCTCAACCATAACCGCCTTGCCCTGGGCTGCCTCAGGAGCTGCGCTTAACGACAGCTTTTCAACGGTTCCATCCTGAACCGTCTTTGAGGTGGTCACCTCGAGCAACAGGGCGGCCTCCTCCTTTGGCCCCAAGGGACCAATAACCGCCACCTCGGGCTCACCCGGCTGGCGCAGGCCGTCACGGTTCAGGTCATGGAAGACGGTCACCTTCTGAAAGGGACTCGCTGACGCCACCAGACTGAACCGCTCACGTTGATTGCCTTTGTTGACAATCCGGGCCGGAACCGTCACCACCTGCCCAGGCACCGCCTTAACCCGCTCCGTTGCCATCTTCACCGCCAGCTCACTAACCGGCAGCACAAAGCTGGCATTGGACAGGAACGTTCCTCTGGTCTGCAGCGGATTATTCAGAAGGTCAGCACGGACGATCAGCTCTTCCTTTGCCAGCGCCTCACCCTTCAGCTGGAAAGTCACGGTCAGGTCACGGCTTTCACCGGATTTAAGCGAAAGGCCATCCAGTACCAGCGCAGCCCCCATCTCCTGCCGGAAACCTGCTGCGGCAAAATCAACCGCCTGATACTGGGGTGGAAAATTCAGCCTCAGGGTAACATCCTCAGCCGGTGTTGAGCCAACGTTCAGCACGGCAACCCGGTACTGCACCGTCTCACCGGGCAGCAGTTGGGCTTTGTCGGTCTTCACCACGGCGCGTAACAGCGGAGCAGCTGCCACCAGTAACACCGTACGGCTCTGTGATGCCTCAGGCATAAACTGGGACGCAGCTTTAATCGGATGGGCAATCCTGAGACCATCAATGGAAGCGGCAGGCACGCTCAGCAGCAGCAGCCCCTTGAATTTCTCACCAGGCGCAAGCTGTGGGGTCTGATTGATAGACTGTTCCGGCATCCCTGCAGCAGCAAAGCGGGCGCCAAACTCAGCAGGAAAACTGGAAGCCAGATAGAAACTGTCCTGACCGTTACCCCGGTTCTGAACCTCAAATGGAATAACATTTTTGCGGGCAACTTCAAGAGGTGTCAGGGGAGACTGCACATCAAACTCAAAGGCGGCATACTGCGCAACTTCAAGGGTCAGCACCTGAGCTGTAGCAGTAGTTTCAGCCGACTGGGCCGATGACGCGACAGGCGGCACTGCCACTGCCACGCCCAGCTCCTTCAGACGGGTTGCCGCAGTACGGGCAGCCGGCGTATTGGGAAAACGCTCCAGAATCCCCTTGTAGCCGGCAATCGCCTTTTCCTTGAGTCCGGCACGCTCCTGGCGCAGCTTCTCCGCTGCAAGCTTTGCCTCCTCAACCTTACGGGCAGCTGCAAGCTCACGCTCTTTCTGCTCGGCAGCAGCCATGGCAGCTTTTTCAGCCTGACGGCGCTCTTCAGTAGCTTTTTGAGCGGCAACCTGTTCCGCCACAGCTTTTTCTCTGGCCAGACGATCTTCTTCAGCCTTTATGGCGGCAAGCCGGTCCGCCTCTGCTTTGGCCTGAAGAATGCGGGCTTTTTCCGCTGCTTCCTGGGCAGCCTTTTCCTGGGCTACCCGCTCTGCCTCCAGCTTGGCTGCTGCAAGACGATCTGCTTCAGCCTTCTCACGGGCAAGCCGGTCTGACTCTGCCTTAGCCTTCAGGATACGGGCCTTTTCTGCTGCTTCCTGTGCAGCCTTTTCCTGAGCCACCTGTTCCGTCACAGCTTTTTCTCTGGCCAGACGATCTGCTTCAGCCTGTAGCGCTGCAAGCCGATCTGCCTCTGCTTTAGCCTGAAGGACCCGGGCCTTCTCAGCTGTTTCCTGGGCAGCCTTTTCCTGGGCTACCCGCTCTGCCTCCAGCTTGGCTGCAGCCAGACGATCTGCTTCAGCCTTCTCACGGGCAACCCGCTCCGCTTCAGCAGCAGCCTGCTGCTTTTCCTGCTCCAGTTTAAGCGCAGCCAGACGATCTGCCTCAGCCTTTTCACGGGCGATCCGGTCAGCCTCAGCCTTGGCCTTCAGGACACGGGCCTTTTCTGCTTTTTCCTGAGCAGCCTTTTCCTGGGCCACCCGCTCTGCCTCCAGCTTGGCCGCTGCCAGACGGTCAGCCTCAGCCTTTTCACGGGCAACCCGTTCCGCAGCTTCTGCAGCACGCTGGTTTTCAGCCTCAAGCTGCGCTGCAGCCGCAACCTGGACCGCACTGCCCTGTCCTTTTTCATACTGGGTTGTCAAAGTCAGCAGATCTTCTTCAACCGTATTTTTCAGCGGGTTATCCGGGTATTCACGGGAAAACTGCGCCATATAGCGGGCTGCATCAGGACGGTTACCAGCCTTGTAATGGGCACGGGCCAACCAGAACAGAGTCATGTCACGCAGAGGGGTATCAGGATATTTCTTCAGGACATCACTAAGGCGGGTTGTGGCAGCAGAAAAGTCTTTCTGCTGGTAGGCGTTAAACCCGGAGAGAAACAGTTGGGAATCTTCGGTCTCTTGTGCAACAACCGTTGCTGCACACAGCAGGGTGGCGAGGAGCAGGCAGGTAAGAAATGCCGTTAAGGCACGGCAGTATCTAAGCATCTTCACGGGGGACACCCTTTCCCCGGCTGACCGGGACGGCGGTGGTAACTGCCAAGAAACACTTGGGTAAAATGGGTATTCCTTAGCATCTTCACCGCCCCTTGTCAACCGGGGAAAGCGTGCAACAGCGGGTTTTAAACAATCGCCAGCATTGACTAAGCGAGGATTTTTCGTTTCAAGGCTTGGCAGACAAAGAAGGGCGCAAAGACGTACAGAACAAGTACGTCGCACAATCCCTTCTGCTGTATGACGAGGCCTGAAGTGAAAAGGACCGTTTAGCGGATACTGTCCTCCGGATAAGCCCCAATCTTATGTATAGACAGGTCAGGTCCGTTAAACTCATCCTCTTCATGCATCCTGATGCCGACGGTTTTTGACAGGGTGCCATAGACGATGAAGCCGCTGGCAACAGCAAACAGCACCGCAGTCATTGATCCGGCCAACTGCGAAACAAAGCTGATGTTACCCATCCCGCCCAGAAACTTCTGGCCGAAGATACCGGCGGCAATACCGCCCCAGGTGCCGATCACCCCATGCAGCGGCCAGACCCCCAGCACATCATCAATTTTCAGCTTTTCCTGCTCAAAGGTAAAGCCGTAGACAAAGATAACCGCTGCAATGGCGCCGGTTGCCAGTGCCCCCAGGGGGTGCATCAGGTCACTACCGGCACAGACCGCAATCAGGCCAGCCAGGGCGCCGTTATGCACAAAGCCGGGGTCATTTTTACCAGCCACCAGCGCTGCCAGTACACCACCCACCATGGACATCAATGAGTTAACCGCTACCAGACCAGAGATCTTCTCCAGGTTACCGGCGCTCATCACATTAAAGCCAAACCAGCCCACCGCCAGAATCCAGGAACCGAGCGCAAGAAACGGAATATTGCTGATCGGCAGCGGGTGGGACTTGCCATGGTTGTAGCGCCCTTTGCGCGCCCCCAGCAGAATCACCGCCGGCAGGGCGATCCAGCCGCCAATGGAGTGTACCACCACTGACCCGGCATAATCGTGAAACTCAAACCCGCCGATTGACTTGTAAAGACCCTGCAGCAGCGAGGCGTTCTTACCCCAGATCAGGGATTCAAACAGGGGATAGCACAGACCGGCAAAGATCGCTCCGGCAATCACCTGAGGCCAGAACTTGGCCCGTTCTGCAATACCACCGGAGATAATGGCCGGGATACAGGCTGCAAAGCAGAGCAGGAAAAAGTAATCCTAAAAACGGCAGTTAAACTGCCAAAAATGTTGTAACCTTCTGAATGCAG
>CAZNWF010000061.1:0-17262 GCA_964576485.1 uncultured Geobacter sp.
GCAAACGCCATGAACTGGGTGGCACTTTCTTCCAGCCCACCATCCTCTGTGATGTGACCCCCCAGATGCTGGTGGCAAAAGAAGAGACCTTTGGACCGGTGGCGCCGATCTTCAAGTTCAGCACTGATGCAGAGGCGATCCAGATGGCCAATGACACGGAGTTTGGTCTGGCCTCCTACTTCTATACCCGTGACATCGGCAGGGTCTGGCGGGTGGCAGAGGCGCTGGAGTACGGCATGGTGGGGATCAACACCGGCCTGGTGTCAACGGAGATCGCTCCCTTTGGCGGGGTCAAGGAGTCCGGCATCGGCAGAGAAGGTTCAAAGTACGGTATTGAGGAGTTCTGCGAACTGAAGTACCTCTGTATGGGCGGGATATAAACACTGATGAGCTTTCTACACCCCTCATTACGGGCCAGAATGACCCTGGCGGTAACCTGCCTGATTCTGGTATTGATGGCGATTACCGGCTTTGTATCCCTTGCATTTTTTGAGCAGGAATACGAGCGGACCATGACAGGACAGCAGTCAGATATTGTCCGGTATCTTGCCGGAGATGTTGATGCCACACTCACCAATATCCAAGAAGCGCTACTGGTTAATGCCCAATCTTTTCCGGATAGCGCCTTAAACAATCCGCGTACTGCACAGGAATACCTTGCCAGCCGTACCGGACTACGCCGTTTTTTTAAAACACACCTTCACCTGTACGGTATTGATGGCAACCTGATTGCCACATCTGAACACCATCATCACAACAGATCAGAATCAATTGCCGATCAGCCGTATTTTAAACAGACACTCCAACAGGGAAAGCCGGTTATCAGTGATCCGACAGTACATGGTCACACCAAGGGAAACGCCACTATAGTGTTTACTGCGCCGGTTACAGGACCAGACGGACATATTGTCGCGGTAATGACCGGAAGTTTTAACCTGTACGAAAAGAACCCCTTATCCCGCTATGTCACCATAACATTGGGTAAAAGTGGTATACTCCGTCTCATTTCCAGTAGCGGACAGGTTCTGCTCCACGCAGAAAGCAGCAGGATTTTGCAGCCTGTTTCTCAAGGTGCTGGCCCGCTGGCAGAAAAAGCACTGCGAGAGGGGACCTCAACCGGTCGCCATTTTGGCATGAGCAATCAGGTTCTGATCGCTTCAATGCAGCGCCTGAAATCAGTAAACTGGATCTTGGCTGCCAGCTACCCGGAAGAAGAGGTGTATGCCCAGGTGCGTACTGCCCGCTACTGGTTTGTCGTTGCCACTCTGGCGGGCATGGCAATCGCTTTTGTACTGGTACTGGTTATGATGCGCCTGTTGACCAGTCCCCTATCCCAGCTTGCCTCTCATGTTGCCACACTACCGGAGAAAACCGGGGATGCTCGCTTTATCCATCTGCCGGTTAACGGTGAAATCGGCAATCTGACCGGCGCCTTCAACAGCATGGTCCAAGAGATTGACCAGAGCACCGTGGCACTGCGCAACAGCGAGCAGCGTTATCGGATTGTTACTGAATTTACCAATGACTTTACCTATTGGCGCCGCCCGGACGGCAGCTTTGAGTTCATCTCCCCAGCCTGTCTTGAAGTAACCGGGTATAGCCGGGAAGAGCTGTTTGCTCAACCATCCCTGATGGAAGAGATGATTCACCCGGCAGATCGCCCGATGGCTGACCAGATGATCCTCGAAAATGGCGGCGCCAACAACTGCAACCACGAAGAAATCGAATTCCGTATCATCACCAAGGGAGGCAGCACCCGCTGGGTTCGTCACAACTGCCGACCGATTATTGATGAAAACGGCAGTTTTCTTGGAAACCGTGGCTGTCGTTCTGACATTACTGAACGGAAGCAGTTGGCCGATCAGGTCTCACACATGGTGCTACATGATCTGCTGACCGGTCTACCCAACCGTTCTCTCTTTGCTGATCGTCTCTTCCAGGCAACAGCACAAAAGGAACGTAACGACCGCGAGCTGACTGTGGTCCTCTTCTTTGGCATTGACCGCTTTAAGCTGATTAATGACACACTGGGCCACGAAACCGGGGACCGCCTGTTAATCATGGTTGCCGAACGGCTACGCAAATTACTGCATCCCAATGACACCCTCTGCCGCTTTGGTGGCGATGTATTTGCCTTCATTCTGCCGGGTCGTGAAAGCCGCCATGAAGCGGTCACCATGTCCTACCGGATCCTGGCCAGCCTGACTGATCCGTTTAATCCGGCAGGGCAGCAGGTAAACCTCTCCGGCAGTATCGGCATCGCCATCTGCCCACAGGATGGCGCTGATGCAGAGACCCTGCAGAAAAACGCTGAAACAGCCATGTATGACGCCAAGCGCAGTGGAAAAAACTGTTTCCGCTTCTATGCACGGGAGATGAACGCTCAGGCTGCCGAAATGCTGCGCCTGGACAACAGTATGCCCCAGGGGCTTGTAAACAATGATTTCTATCTGCATTACCAACCTCAGCTGGACCTGAAGAATGATACGGTAATTGCAGTGGAAGCGCTGCTTCGCTGGCGCCATCCAGAACTTGGGATGATCCCGCCGGACCGTTTCATTCCGCTGGCAGAGGATAGCGGCCTCATCATCAAGCTGGGTGAATGGGTGCTGCGTACCGCCTGTATGCAATGCGCTGAATGGCAAAAAAACGGTCCAGCCCCCTTACGGATAGCGATCAACGTATCAGGTCGTCAGTTCAGTGAACCTGATTTTGTCGATATGGTTGCTGCTGCATTAAGCGACAGTGGGCTGGCACCTGAACTCCTGGAACTGGAACTGACGGAAAGCCTGCTGATCTCAAACGAGCAACAGGCTCTGCAAAAGCTGCAACTTTTGAAAAGCATGGGGATTTACCTGGCCATTGACGATTTCGGCACCGGCTACTCTTCACTGGCCTACCTGAAGCATTTCCCATTGGACCGGCTTAAGATTGACAAATCATTTATCAATGACATTCTGAGTGACCCTGATGATGCCGCCATTACTGAGGCGATCATCGCCATGGGACACTCCCTGAAGCTAAAGGTTATTGCAGAAGGGGTTGAAACGCGGGAACAGCTGATTTTCCTGGAAGACAGGGGCTGTGATGAGATGCAGGGGTACTTCCTGAGCAAACCGTTATCCGAACATGACCTGCACACATTTATTGCTGCCAGGCTCACGGACAGCGGTTCAGACAAGTCGCTAAACGACTAATGAACCACAGCAGGCATTTTAAAAAGGCGGTCAACCGCAGAGCACCTGCTTTTATAGGGAAATAGCCTTATTTCATTCTTCGCTGCTCTGTGACTTGCACCGTATGCACCTGCTTTTGAACACTAAAGCGGGGTGAGGAACCCAGTTCCCACCCCGCTTTAACGTAACGTTCTCAGCACTGTTTTTACTGCAGTCTGAAACGTGCAACCGCCCCTTGCAACCCTTCAGCCATTCCTGACAGATTCGACGCGGCATCTGCGGTCTCATGGGAACCACGAGCGGTATCCTGAATAATTTGGGTCATACGGTGGATGTTATCGGTAATTTCACCGGTGGTGGCACTTTGTTCCTCAGCTGCTGTGGAAATTTGCCGTACCTGATCAGCTACCGCATCAATCTCAGCCAGGATCTGCTCCAGGGCGGCACCGGAACGCTCGGCATCATGGGTTCCGGCCTCAACCTCACGCACCCCTTCATTCATGGCGTTTACCGCGCTCTTGGTCTCCGACTGGATCGCCTTGATCATCTCACCGATCTCGCGGGTAGCTTTGGTGGTCCGCTCTGCCAGGGCACGCACTTCATCGGCAACCACGGCAAAACCACGCCCCATCTCGCCGGCTCGAGCAGCTTCAATGGCAGCATTCAGCGCCAACAGATTGGTCTGGTCAGCAATATCTTCAATGGTGGCAACAATGGCACCGATCTGGTCAGATCGTTCCCCCAGCGAATCAACGGTACGGGCAGTATCCTGAACACGGGTGGCTATTCTACGCATCCCCTCAACGGTCTGACGCACCACATCAGAACCGGTTTGGGCAGCCTGATTTGCCCGTTGAGAACCTTCGACAGCAATCTGGCAGCTATGGGCAATGTCATGGCTGGTGGCTGCCATCTCTTCACTGGCTGTGGCAACACTGATGGTCTGGGCTGCAGCAACCTCAGCGCCATTGGCGATCTCTTCAGAGGTACCATGCAGATCACGGGTTGCTGCAGAGACTGTTCCTGCAGTTGCATTCACCTGAGCGATCAGATCGCGCAGTTGCTGTACCATCGCAGCAAAAGAGCGGGCAAGAGTACCCATTTCATCACAGCAGTGAGCACCAATGGTAACGGTCAGATCACCTTCAGCAACCTTTTGAAAACGTTGTTGGAGCTGTTGCAGAGGATTGCTGATCCTGCCGGAGACGAAAATACCGATGGCAAGTGCAACAGCAACTGCCGCAATAGACATAACCAGCGAGAAGATGAAAGCAGTCTGCGCAAGCTTTGCATTGCTTGCAGCAGTATCCTTGGCATGTTTCACACTGACCGCTGACATTTTATCCAAGGCCTTTAACATAGCGTTTGCATGCCGTCCAGCCTCTCCTCTGGCAATAACCAGCGCCTCATCATTTTTACCGGCCAGGGAAAGCTCAATCATCTGCTTCAGGAGCGGTACATACGCATCAAAAGCAGCCTTAAATTCGGCAAAGGCCGCCTTTTCTTCCTTACCATCCATCTTTTTTTGGTAGCCGACCATTTTTGCTTCCAGACCGTCAAGACTTTCTTTCAGGCTGTCAGCGATCTCTTCACGTTCTTCAGGTTCTGTTGCGCCAATCAAGGCCCGGGTACTGACCCGGTTCAGCAGAAAGGCCTGGGTGATATCCCGTAAATCTGCCAACGGCACCGCTACCTCCTGGTACATAAAGGTATCGGCTTTTTTCATCTTTTGAATATTGACTATACTAACCCCGCCCAAGAGGCCGGCAAAAGCGGCAACAATCAGAAATGCAATTACCAGCTTGACCCTGATCCCCAGATTTTCAAACGATCTCGACATACAACCTCCCCTTCATCTGCTTCAGTGTTTTTCTATCTTATCCCAGGTGGGCTTTTCATTGGGGTTCTGTAGACGGAACAACAGATAGGCCGCAGCCTTTTTCAGTTTCTCGGTTGTCTTGACCTCTGTCGTAAAATGTTCCAATGCTGCAATCATACGCGCACGGGAGTAGTCAGCAACCACCTCCTGTTCAATAATGTTTCGCAAAGAGGTCAAGACCTGCTTATGCTGCTCTGCTTCGGTCAATGCACACGGGTTCAGCAAAAACAGCAGCAACCAGGCAATTGAACGTTCTTCACTGCCGGTTGCAGCGTCTGCAAACTGCAGCAGTGCCGTTGCCAAACTGGACTGTTCAGCCTGATTAAGCGAACTTTTTTCAATATAATCCCGCAGAAAACGGAGTGCTGCCAGGTGATAACGCTCTTCCGAGACATTAAACAGCAGCAGATTGGCGGCCTGGGGCTTCAATTCGTCATGCTGACAGCTTTTCAGAAAACTCAGTAGAATACGGGCGATCTTATCCGTAGCCAGCTCTGAAAGTCCGCCACTGGTCAGCTTACTTCTGACCGTTGACAACAGGTCCTGCTTCACCGAATGCCCACTGTACACCACCGCCATGATGCCATCTTTGACCTCATCATCAGCGGCAAACTCCCACAGTTCCTCAACCTGCTTCAGAATGGTGGAACGGAAGCGTTTAACCTTATCGATCTTGGTAATTTCTTCCGGCTCCCAGCTCTCAGGCCAGGTATCGATATGATTGTCAACCTCATCTTCATTCCAGGTTTTATCCAGTAGAAAACAGAAATAGGTCAATATTTTGAGTTGGTAGACCTTGCCACCATCTTGCAGCGGTCGCAGCAGATCCTCAAGATAACTGGCGGTCAGGCCGCAGGTGCCACTGCAGAGAAAACGGTACACGCTTTCCCCTTTTTCCACCTGCTTCTCGATGTATTTTGCCTTCAGGTGGGCACCCAGTGCAGTGGTAGATACTTTTTTGAAGAAAACTGACAACAGGTTCGTGGCGTGATGCTTGACCGGCATTTCAATTTCATCGGAAAGCACAATATCAAGACAGGCATTAAAGATCTTGACCTGTTCCGGCTCATCTTCAGAGGCATCGACGTACTGCTCAAGAATATCGATGATCTCAACAATATGTGAACGGTTACGACTGGAAAGCAGGCTGGTCAGCGTAATCCGCAACGAATCTGCATCAACAATACCGAACAAAAAACGGACCGCAGCATTACGGCGGGCCGGACCTTTGTGCTCGGCCGAGCGTAATACCTGCAGGATACTGGCAGCAGGGTCAGCCACCCAACCGGGGATCAACGCCTCAAGCAGCAGTTCTGCCTTGCGCCGGATATGGGCATCAAGATCATTGACAAAATAACGGGCTATCTCAATCTTGAACTCACGACCGGCATTGGATTCAATAATCAGTGAAAAGGCAGTTGCCTTGTCCTTGGCCGAAAGCTTGGCCATATCTTTCTTGGCCCGGGCACTGTCATTGATCTTGATGTAAAATCCAATTATGTCTTTAACGCCAACTTCTGCTTCAATATCCTTCATGGCACCCTCTCGATGGGTAGTGGCACAGTGAATTTTCTGATCCGACTAATTCTGATTTTTCATAGCTATGATCGCTTCTCTGGCCAGGCAATCGCACCGTTCGTTTTCCGCATGTCCGGCATGACCACGCACCCACTGCCAGGTAATTTGATGGGGCTTGCCGGCTTCAACCAGTGCCTCCCAGAGATCACGGTTAAGCACCGGTTCTTTCTTGCTGTTCTTCCAGCCGTTGCGCTGCCAGCCGACCAGCCATTCGGTCATACCTTTTACCAGATACTGGGAATCTGTGGTTAGTGTCACCCGGCAGGGACGGGTCAACTGCCGTAACCCTTCCAGTGCGGCTGTCAGCTCCATCCGGTTATTGGTGGTTTCACCTGCAGCACCGGACAGTTCTTTTTCCGTGCCACGGCAGCGCAGAATGGTGCCGTAACCTCCGGGACCGGGATTACCACTACAGGCACCGTCACAGAAAATTTCAACATCCGTCAGGACCTTACTTTTCAACGCGTCCGGCATAGGCCCCTTCCTGCTTTAACAGTTCTGCAATACCGTCCATCACCCGTTCAACAATCAGCTGGTGGGTCTCTTTGCAATTTTCAAGGGTAAACAGGTCATCAAAGCAGATCTGCGGCCCAAAGACAATTGCCCCCTTGGCCCCCAGACTGGGAAAACTCCAGTTGTTCAGGCCAATCAGAGCTGTAGGTATAACCGTTGGCCGGGTATCAAAGATCAATTTGCCAACACCACGGTTGCCCGGTCCCAATCGGCCATCTTTGTGACGGGTTCCTTCAGGAAAAAGCATAACCTTCTGATCAGCCAACAGGTCGTTCAGGACCTTGCCAGCCTTAACATCCCTGCCCCGCCGCACGGGGAAAGCCCCCCATGATGAATAGATAACCCGCTGAAACGACTTATGAAACAGCTCTTCCTTGGCCGGCGCCCAGAGCATCTGAAGCGGGTGTCTGCGTAAAGCGGCCCAGGGGAGAAAAATAGTCTCATAGGCAGAGATATGATTTGAGGCCAACAGCACGCCACCTGTGTCAGGAATATGCTGTTCTCCCTTGATTTTCATCCGGTTCAACAGCGAGGCGTAGATGCCAACCACATGAATCGAAAAGGTCACCCAAAAACGCTGTAGAAATGAAGCCTTTGCCACGTTCTTCCTTTATTGCCAAACATAAATTTTCTCGTGTCTCCACCCTATACCACGCAATCCGCTGTTCAGCAATAACTCGGGGCGTATACAATCGCAAACAGTGTCGGTTGCACTTAAAGAACAGATAGCTTATACTCAACTCCTTTCATCAAGTAACTATGCCCATATAGTAGGCAGGATACCCGACACCTATGGAGCAATCAGAGCAGAAATACCTGATCGGACGTCAGCCGATCCTGAACCGTGACGAGCAGGTCTGTGCCTATGAGCTGCTTTTCCGCTCAGCACAGTCCCTGACAGAAGCCAATGTCAGCGACGCCTCCCAGGCCACAGCCAGTGTCATCCTGAACACTCTGGCCGGATTTGGTGTCAAACAGATTCTGGGCAAACATCTGGGATTCATCAACCTTGAGTTGGATATCCTGATGAGCGACTCACTGGAACTGCTCCCCAAAGAGATGGTGGTTCTGGAGCTGTTGGAGACCCTTGAGGTCACCCCGGCGTTGATCGAGCGCTGCCGTGAACTGAAAGAAGCCGGTTTTGTACTGGCACTGGATGACCACGACTATGATCCGGTCTACGAAGAGCTGTACCAGCTTGTTGATATCGTCAAGGTTGATCTGATGGCCACCCCGGTGGATACGTTAGGGTCGGCAATTGAGTGCTACCGCAACTATCAGTTCAAGTTACTGGCAGAAAAGGTGGAGTCCAAGCAGGAATTTCTCAAGTGCCTTGACCTGGGCTTTGATTATTTCCAAGGCTACTACTTTGCCAAACCGGCCGTTATTGAGAAAAAGAAGATCGATGAAGGCGGGGCGGCGCTTTTAAAACTGATGCGCCAGATGATGGATGACTCCGAGATTGAAGAGATAGAAAAGACCTTCCGCAGCAGCCCTGGTCTGACCTACAAACTGCTCTTGCTGGTCAACTCCGTCTCCTTTGCCGGACTGCAGAAAATCCAGACCGTGCGCCATGCAATCAGCATGCTGGGCAGAGCCCAGATCAAGCGCTGGGTACAGCTTGCCCTGTTTGCCACCGACGACAGCCACGCCATGGAAAACCCGCTCGTGGATATGGCTGCGGTGCGAGGCGGCTTTATGGAGCAGATGGCAACCGCCTGTCCACGCCTGCGTGGCAATCGTGAGGCGGCAGACCAGGCCTTTATGACCGGTATCCTGTCGTTGCTTGAATCGCTCTATGATATCCCTATGGAACAGATCGCAGGAGAATTAAACCTGTCTGAAGAAGTACAACAGGCACTCGTTAACCGTGAAGGGACCTACGGCGACCTGCTATCCCTTGCCGAGGCATTGGAACAGGTAGACTTTGTCAAGGCATCAGAGTTATTGGGCGCCCTGTCTATCCCCTACAGCACAGTCATGGATGCCCAGATGAAGGCCTACAACTGGCAGGCAGGCATGGGCTAATGGCCACCAGCCCGACCTTCGCCGTCAGCCCCAAGAAACAACAGGCGCTGCGAGCCCGCATGACAGAGCTGGATATCCGCGAAGAAGAGATTGAAGAGCAGTTTGTCCGTTCCTCCGGTAAAGGAGGACAACACCTTAACAAAACCTCCAGCGCAGCCCAGGTTCGCCACCTTCCCACCGGCATTGAAGCCCGCTGCGGACGTGAACGCAGCCAGTCTCTGAACCGCTTTCTGGCACGGCGGGAGCTGCTGGAAAAAATCGCCCGTAGCCGCGGTCTACCCACGGTTGAAGATGAAGAAGCAGCAAGAATTCGCAAACAGAAGAATCGTCGCAATCGTCGTTCAACCAGCAAACCACAGAACACCGACAATCCATGATCTCTCACACTACCCTTTCTCGTCTTGAATTCAACAAAGTCCTGCAGACCATTGCAGCCTATGCCCGCAGCGATGCCAGCACTGCAGCCATCATGGCTAGTGCTCCACTTCAGTCTGCTGCTGCCATCACCCTCACCTGGCAACGGATCGAAGAGATCCGCGCCCTGCTTCGCCAGCGGATCAGCCTGCGGATCAGCCGATTCAGCGATATCCGCCCCCTGCTGGATCAGGTGCGCCCGGACGGGGCGATCCTCTCCCCCTTTGGCCTGCTTGAGTTTATACCGGTACTTGGCTCACTGACAGAGCTATACAAACAGCTTTCACCGCGGGATGACATACCGGCTCTACGCCTTTTAGAGCCTTTTCCGGTAACCTTCAGCGACATCCTTGAACCGCTCTCAGCCACCCTGGATGATGAGGGAAACATCCTTGATTCTGCCTCCCGTGAGCTGTCAGAGATTCGCAAGGCCAAACGGGCCCTGGCTGCACGGGTGCGCCGCAAGTTGGAAGAGTTTGTCCGCAAACATGAAACCGCCATCTTCCTGCAGGATGACTTCATCACGGTTCGTTCCGGCCGCTGGGTGATTCCGGTTCGGATGGACTCCAAGGGAATGGTGCCCGGCGTGGTGCATGATGTTTCCTCCTCCGGCGAAACCGCCTTCATGGAACCGCTGGAGATCATCCCGTTTGTGAATGAGCTGGAAAACCTCTCTGCCGAAGAAAAGGCAGAAGAGATTCGCATCCTGCGTCAACTCTCGGCCTGGATCAGAGAGGATGCAGACCGGATCGCCGCCTGCTTTACCACCCTGGTTGAGTTGGATCGCCTGGACTGCATCGCCCGCTTTAGCGAGCAGTTCAACATGGCAGTGCCGGAACTGAACCACAACGGGCAGCTGCGTTTGCTTTCCGCCCGCCACCCGCTGTTGATGGTCATGCGGGCAGCGCAGCAGGATACCACGCCGATTGTGCCACTGGACCTGGAACTTTCCAGTGCTCAGGTATTAGTTATCAGCGGTCCCAATGCTGGCGGTAAAACCATTGCCTTGAAGACCGTTGGTCTGATTACTGCCATGGCCTTGTCCGGCATGCCGGTACCAGCCTCCCCCTCCTCATCCATACCGCTGCTGGATGCCCTGCTGGTGGATATTGGTGATGAACAGTCCATTGAACAGAGCCTCTCCACCTTCTCAGCCCATGTGGCTGCCATCAGTAAGATTCTGGAGCAGGCCGGTTCCCGCAGCCTGATACTGCTGGATGAGCTGGGTACCGGTACCGAACCGCTCCAGGGGGCTGCCATTGGCTGCGCTGTTCTGCAGGAGTTGCAGCAGCGCGGTGCTGTGGTACTGGCAACCACCCACCTGACTGAGATCGTTGGTTTTGTCCAGCAGACGGGTGGGATGCAAAACGCGGGCATGGAGTTTGACAGCGCCAGCTGGACTCCGCTCTACCGGTTGGTCATGGGTGAACCGGGGCAGTCACACGCACTGGAAACCGCCCGACGCTACGGCCTGCCGGAATCAGTATTACAGACCGCCAAAACTCTGTTGGGGGATGCAGGTACCGCCTTTTCCAACATCATTGAGGAACTGCGCCAAAAGCGCAACGCATTGGCAGATGAGCTTGCCAGCCAGCAACAGGAACGACAACGGCTTGATGGTCTGGCCATATCACTGAAACAGCAAGAGTCTGACCTTGCCCGCCTGCGACAGGAAACCATTGAAAAGGCTCGGGCTGATGCACGGGATACCATCACCGCTGCCCGGCGCGACATGAATCAGCTACTGGAACAGTTCAAGCAGGACCGCCGCAAGGAAACTGCGGACAAGTTCAGGCAGAAAGCAGAAGAACTGGAAGCCAGCTTTGCCCCGACCGGACAGCAGCCACCATCAGCTGATGCCCTGCAACCCGGTAGCATTGTGCAGGTTCGCTCTCTGGGGCGCGAAGCCACGGTCATCAGCGTTGACCAGGCACGCAACAAGGTCCGGGTCAGAGCCGGCAGCATTGAGATGGAAGTACCGCTGCATGGCTTGATTATCAGCACGGATGTAGCACACAGCAAAACACGCAAGAGCCCGCCGGAAATCAACATGAAATTCCTGCCAGAAGAGGCAGCCAACGAACTGAACCTGATCGGTAAACGGGTGGAAGAGGCGTTGATCGAGCTGGAAGGTTTTCTGGACCAGGCAGTTCTGGCCGGCCAGCGGGAAATCAGGATTATCCACGGCATCGGCACCGGCACCCTGCAACGGGCAGTGCGTGAGTTTTTGGGTAGACATCCCCAGGTTGTCTCTTTTCGTCCGGGCGAACCGCATGAGGGGCGAGACGGGGCGACGATAGCAGAACTTGGTTAACAACTTTTTTAACGCAAAGGGATAAAGGCAAGGCGCCAAGACGCAAAGGGACTGCTTATTCCATTGCCTACAATTTTCAGGGTATTGTTTTTCTCTGCGTCTTTGTGTCTCTCTTTTTATCTTTGCGTTAAACGCTTTTGACGTAAAACAGTACACGAGGTTGCCCGTGCAGCATTTTGAAATAGACATTTCCGAAGAAGAGATCAAGCGTGAACGGGATAAATCACGGGAACTGCGCCGCAGTCGCTGGTGGAAAAACCGGCTGGCCCTGGGGATCTGTCACTGGTGCGGCAACCGCTTTAGCCCGGACGAACTGACCATGGACCATATCGTACCGGTGGCTCGTGGTGGGAAGGCCAGCCGCAACAACGTGGTGCCGGCCTGCAAGGAATGCAACAGCCGCAAGAAATACCTGCTGCCGATGGAATGGGAAGAATACCTGACCAAGGCCCGGCAACCGGAAGAGGATCAGGCATGAAGGCACACTACAAGGCGGTAATCTACGATTGTGACGGGGTGATCCTGGACTCCATCGAATCCAACTACATCTTTTACAACCGGATCATGGCCGGTCTGGGCAGACCGCATATCGATCGGCTCTGCACTGAATCAGAACGGGTACTGCACACCTTCTCCTACCTGGATGTGATTGAGCATTTCTTTGGCAACGACCCGCAAAAGGAGCAAGCCATCGCCATCGGCAAGACCATCCGCTACAAGGAGTTGATGCCGTATATGCGGCGAGAGGAAGGGCTGGTGGAAACCCTGACCGCCCTGCAGGGAAAGGTTGAACTGGCGATCTGCACCAACCGGGCCGCCTCCATGGAGATGATTATCGAGGATTTTGGCCTGGAAGGGTTCTTTGGCTGCGTCATGACCGCCGGCAAGGTACAAAATCCCAAGCCACACCCTGAACCACTCTTGAAGGTGCTGGAACATTACGGCATTACCCCGCAGGAAGCCCTGTTTGTGGGGGATAGCGCGGTGGATATGCAGGCTGCTGCTGCCGCCGGGGTACCGTTTATCGCCTATAAATCAGATCTGCCGGCACTGGCGGTGATTGAACGGCACCAGCAACTGCTGGAGCATGTCTTCGGCTAAAAAACAGCAGGGGCCGCTTCTGGCCCCTTGTCGAGAGTATACTTCCGGACAGTAGCCCACCCAAGACAGCAGCCCGTTCCTTTTTTGTTACATAAATAACCGCACGGCATCCCGCCCGCTTTCTTTTACCTGGTACATTGCAGTATCGGCATTTTTACACAATGTGACCTCGTCAGAGCCATGCTCAGGAAAGACGGAAATACCGATACTTGAAGAGATCTCTAGGGAAAGAGTAGTAAGCATAAACGGCATGTTCAGTGAAGTACGTATTTTTTCACCAACCGTCAAGGCATCTTGCGCGTCTTTAATATTCTTTAAGAGCACCACAAACTCATCACCACCAATGCGTGCCACAGTATCAGACTCTCGAAGAGACAGTTTAATTCGATTTGCTACTTCCTTCAGCAACAGATCGCCAACGGCATGGCCATAATTATCGTTCACCGGCTTGAATTTATCCAGGTCGATAAACATAATGGCTAAGCATTTTCGATCACGTTTTGACTCGGCAAGCGCCTGTTGAACACGGTCGCTGAACAAGGCGCGGTTGGGTAGACCCGTCAAAACATCATAATGGGCCATCTGCTGCAATACTTCTTCCGCTTTCCTGCGTTCGGTGATGTCGACAAACGTAATGACCGCCCCTACAAGCCTGTCATTTGTTACCTGAGGGTGTGTCCAGATCTCTACCGGGAAGCTGGAACCGTCAGAGCGCCACAAGGTTTCACTGTCCAGATGGATCTGAAGACCGTCATGAATTGCGCGGTGAAAGCAACTCTTTTCAACCGGAAATGGAACCTCGTCAGGAGAGGTGTGATGCGTGAGCTGATATACATTTTTTCCAATGACTTGCACCAGATCAGTGTAACCAAACATTTTGAGAAAGGATGGATTGGCAAAAGTGCAGTTGCCATTCAAGTCAATGCCGCAAATAGCTTCAGCAGCCGAGTTGAGCAGAAGACGCACATTTTCTTCGCTATGCTTTAACGCCTCCTGTTGTTTTAAACTTTCTGTAATATCACGGAGTATCCCAACGGAATGCCACTCACCATTAAGCAGGAATGCCGAAAGAGAGTGTGATACAGCAATCTCTTGACCATCCTTCCGGAGGGCAAAAAGACTGCGAATATTTCCAACCGCATTACCACTTCCCGTATGGGAAAAATTGGGCATCGCTGCCTGGTACTCTGCATGGTAACGTTGGGGTGCCAGCAGCTCATGGAGGTTTCTTCCTATAACCTCTTCAGAACGATAGCCCAGCATCTGTTCAGCGGCTGTGTTCCAGTAGGAAATAGCCCCCTGGGGGTCCATTATAATGATGGCATCTCCTGCCGTATCAGTGATTGCGCGTAAACGTTCTTCACTGTCCTTAAGGAGTCCCACAGACGTTTCCAGATTTTTTAAAGTCGGCCGAAAAACGAATAAAAAAACAAGGAAAAGCACCAGCAGGTCGGCGACGAGGATACTGTTTTGCAAATGCGCAAGCAGCTTGATCCGTTTTTTCGCACCTTCATCAAAGTGAAGCGTTATTTTCTCCATGATCGACAGAAAAGAAGGCTCATTAGCAAACATGACATCAATCGTACGTTGCAACATGCCCTGATCAATAGTTGGCCCCGTACTTTTTTCAAGTAGCGTTGTAAGTGCCTGGATGATCTTCGCATGATACGGCTCAACAGCAACAAACAATCCCTGTATCTGCGGCGTAGTATCACGGATTGCCAGACCAAGCTTTGGGTCACCATGCTGTAATCCGAGGTGAACTTGCTGTATGTCATGTAATGATTTTGACAGGACCTCTAATTGCCGCTTCTGCTCAGTTGAATCCTTTGTACGCTCAAGGATAAGAAGTGTTTTGGTGATAAGCTGACTCAGCATGCGTTGACGGCCGGATAGATTCACTATTTTTGAATCGGCTTCATTACGCTTGATGGCGTTATGCATGAGCAGGGCTGACAAAAACATGGTCAACCCGATAAATGCCAATGCAATACCGTAAATCAGCTTGAGGTTATGAATTTTCTTTTGGTCCATCCAGCAGTAGTCCTTTTCGTTACGGTGAATTTCACCTGATCTTGTCTGCATGATACCACAAACTGCACGATGCAAGGTTCTGATGCAAGAGAGCCAAATACCGTTCATGATTACTGCACATACCAGAAACGGCCATTCAAAGTCTTACTTATCTTTGCTTTGCCGTTTGCATCAACGATTATGGGCATCGGCCAGAGCTTCAGCCAAAGTTGTTTCTGAGTTCAGATATGGGATATATAGGTGACATGCCTGCCCCCTTGTGATGACTTTTATTGACTCTGTATACCACAGATCAGGTTCCGGCAAACCACCCAAAAGGGCAGCTGTTGAATAGTGCCGTAGCAGCTATCAAGGCATCTGGAATCAGCAAACCGTGACATACAACCCTTCAATCCCAGATTAATGATGCTATGCGGGTTCATCTTAATCTGTAAGGCTGCTCCTTGCTTTTACGTAACCACATGATTTTATACGCAAGGTTCGCGGCTCTACCTAAGTAACTGCCGTCTTCTGATTAAACTGCATCAAAAACTGATTGGGTATCTGCCCGACCCGAAACATCTTCGATCAG
Organism: uncultured Geobacter sp.; assembly: GCA_964576485.1. GTDB lineage: Bacteria > Desulfobacterota > Desulfuromonadia > Geobacterales > Pseudopelobacteraceae > Trichlorobacter. The sequence continues at coordinate 15,609 of CAZNWF010000061.1, forward strand.
CTATAATCAAGCAAAAAAAGTAGATCTGCCACAAAAAATATATAAACGTATATTTTTTAGCTTTCCAGCCAATTCAATCCATGATATATAGCTGATCGTATATCATTATCTACAGTGGAGCTCGCCATGAGAATAACTACGGCTGCAGATCTGGGGCAAGCGATCAGGCACAAACGCAAAACTGACCGCTTGACTCTGGAAGAAGCTGCTGCTCTCTGTGGAGTCAGCTATGCCTTTCTCTCTGCCCTGGAAAATGGCAAGGAAACCGTACGATTGAACAAAGTGCTGCGCGTACTGCAGGGCATTGGACTTGAGCTTGACCTGTCAGACAGGGGCTGGACAGCGCCGTGAACAACCAACTGTTTGTCATGATCAACAGCATCTGTGTTGGCAGTCTCTGGCTGGATGAACGGCAACGTTTCTGCTTCCAGTATGACGCTGGCTGGCTGACACAATCCGGCATACCACTCTCTCTTTCGCTTCCGTTACGATCTGAACCATTTCTTGACGACCTGGCCCATCCCTACTTTGCCAACCTGTTACCGGAAAGCAGACTGCGTGAACTAATCGCCCGCAATCTGGGCATTTCTGTCGGCAACGACTTTGGTCTACTGGAGAGGATCGGAGGAGAGTGCGCCGGTGCCGTCACCATTACAGCTTCCACTGACTTACAGCAGCAGGGTGGAGCCTATCAGCCGCTTTCTTCTGATGACCTCCATCGTATTATCGCCCAGCTACCTCAAACTCCACTACTGGCGGGCCAATCAGGCATACGCCTTTCACTTGCAGGCGCACAAAACAAGCTGCCGATACAGTATGATGGACAGATTTTCTCTCTGGGCTATGGCTCTGCAGCCAGTACGCACATCATCAAACCGGCCATAAAGGATCTGGACAACACGGTTGAAAATGAAGCGTTCTGCATGGTGCTGGCTCGCCTGGTCGGCCTGAACGTACCAGACACGTTTATTCATGAGTATCAAGGGATCAAGCTGTTTGTGATCAGCAGATACGACCGCCTGCGACAGGACAGCGCCGTGATCAGGCTGCATCAGGAAGATTTCTGTCAGGCGCTGGGGGTACTACCGGAGTACAAATACGAATGTGAAGGTGGCCCGTCACTTTATAGCTGCTTTAACCTGCTGCGTACAAACAGCAGACAGGCAGCACGGGATCTGCTGTCACTGCTTGACTGGGTGCTGTTCAACTGGCTGATTGGCAATTCTGACAGCCATGCCAAGAACCTGTCGCTGCTACTGTTACCGGATGGGCCGCAACTGGCACCCTTTTATGACCTGCTTTCAACTCGCATCTACGGGCACTACGGGGTCAGCGAACGCCTGGCCATGAAAATAGGCGGGCAGGATGCCCCGTCTGAACTTCGTCTTGAACAGTGGGAGCAACTGGCAGTAGACGCCGGCATCAAACCGGCCTTGATTAAAAAACGCCTGGAACTGCTGGTTCAACGTGTGAGTAATGCCCGTATGAACCTGTTTAAAGGTGCGTTTGCCGGTCACCGTTGCGATGCGTTGTACCGTCTGATGGAATTGATGGGGCAGCAAGAAGAACTGGCGGTCAAGCGGGTGGTGGGAAGATAGCACTAGTACCTTGTAACGCTTATAATTTCGGATAGAGTCGTTTCAACTTGATCCGT
>CAZNWF010000062.1:0-16431 GCA_964576485.1 uncultured Geobacter sp.
TACGGATACGTCAAAGGTACCGCCGCCCAGGTCAAACACGGCAATTTTTTCATCCTTCTTCTTGTCCAGACCATAGGCCAGCGCAGCAGCAGTCGGCTCGTTAATGATCCGCAGCACGTTCAGACCCGCGATCTTACCGGCATCCTTGGTGGCCTGACGCTGTGAATCATCAAAATAGGCCGGTACCGTAATAACCGCGTCAGTCACGGTCTCGCCCAGATAGTCTTCAGCGGTTTTCTTCATCTTCTGCAGAATGATAGCCGAGATCTCTGGCGGAGAATATTTTTTATCCCGCACATCAACCCAGGCATCACCATTGTCTGCCTTGACGATCTTGAACGGGGAAATAGCGATATCCTTCTTGACTGCCTCGGTTTCAAACTTGCGGCCAATCAGTCGCTTGATAGCAAAAAGGGTGTTTTCCGGGTTGGTTACTGCCTGACGCTTGGCCTGTTGGCCAACAATCCGCTCACCTGCCTCGGTAAAAGCCACCATTGAAGGGGTGGTACGGCTGCCTTCGGAGTTGGCGATAACGATCGGCTCCCCTCCCTCCATAATTGCTACGCAGGAGTTGGTGGTTCCAAGGTCAATGCCGATAACTTTACTCATGACTGTCATTCTCCTTCCCAAAATGTCTTCTAATAGTCAACGTGGGTATTCATTTTCAAAAAAACAAGGGGTAGCTAAAAATAAATCTAGGGGTTCTTGGCAACCGACACCATGGACGGCCGCAACAGACGTTCTTTCAGCAGATAGCCCTTCTGGAACTCCTGTACTATGGTGTTGGCCGGATGCTCACTGGTTTCCACCTGGGCCATGGCCTGATGGAAGGCCGGATCAAACAGCGTACCGCAATTACCCTCAACGGCACAGACCCCGAACTTTTTCAGGGCGGTTTGCAGCAGGGTATGGGTCATCTTGACCCCTTCAACCAGGGCAGGCAGACCATCTTCATTGGCATGTTCAAGGGCCCGCTCAAGGTTATCCAGTACCGGTAGCACCTCTTCAACCAGCGACTTGATGCCGTAGTTCAGCAGCTCTTCCTTTTCACGGGAGGCACGCTTACGGTAGTTTTCCAGATCAGCCCGCTCGCGCAGCAGCTTGTCCCAGTTCTCTTTTGCCTCCTGCTCTTTTGCTGCAAGTTGCTCCTGAAGTTGAGCGATCATCTGCTCCGGTGTTACCTCGGCAGTTTCAAGCACCGGCTCCTGCTCTGTCTGTACATCCTGTTGTTCTTTATGCATGGTATCAGGCTATCCTCTCAGAACGCCAAAAACAGCAACGTTCGTTATCGTTCTGTCAGCAAACGGCTGACCAGTTGTGCAGTGTAATCAACAATCGGTATGACCGACGAATACCCCATCCGGGTTGGTCCAATCACCCCCATCAGGCCGATGGTATTGGCATCGGTCATATAGGTGGAGGTAATCAGACTCATACCGGCTATTTCTTTCAAAGGGGTCTCCGAACCAATAAAGATCTGGACCCCCTGTGCCTGCATGCAGCCACCCAGCAGCTGCACCAATCGGCCCTTTTCCTCAAAGGCCTGAAATATTTCACGCATCTTACTGACGTCATTAAATTCAGGCTGTTCAAAAATACGGGATTGACCGGTGATGTAAACCTCGTCCTGTTCATCGGGCAATGCCTGCTGTGACAGACTCAGCGCCCTGGTCATCATCTGGTCATAGTGGTTCTTTTCCAGCTCCATCTCAGCCAGAATCTTTTCCCGCACCTGACCGATGGAGAGACCTTCAAGCGTACTGTTCAGGTAGTTGGACATCCTGACCAGATCTTCAGGCAAAAACTCCTGATCAACCTCAATGATCCGGTTCTGCACAGCACCGCTACAGGTAACCAGAATGGCCAGAATACGTCGGGAAGCAAGCTTGATGAACTCAATCTGGTGAAATATACTGGTCGTAAAACGTGGTGCCACCACAATACCGGTATAGTTTGAAAGACTTGAAAGGGTGCGACTAGCCTCCCGTAGCAGGTCTGTCAGGTTACCGCCGGTTTCCCTGCAACGCTTCAGGATCTCTTTTTTTTCCGTATGGGTGATCGTCCGCAACCCGACCAGAGAATCAACATAAAAACGAAACCCCTTATCAGTGGGAATCCGTCCGGCAGAGGTGTGGGGCGATGCCAGCAGCCCCAGCTCTTCTAGGCTTGCCATGACATTACGAACCGTGGCTGAAGACAAAGACAGGGCATGGCGCCGGGCAACAGCACTGCTGCCAACCGGCTCAGCTGTGGCGATGTAATCTTCCACAATCGCCTCCAGAATCTGCCTGCTTCGTTGTGAGAGTGTCAGATCAACCACGACAGATCCTTTACCCGTTTCTTTCCCTGCTATCAGCCTCAAAAGCGGTCTGTTAGCACTCTATAAAGTTGAGTGCTAACACGTCACAAGGTAATTAGCAGGCCTCTATTTGTCAAGGCCATATTCAAACAAATCAGGACTGTACTCAGCAGTAAAATACCAGCAAAGAGCTTGCCTGCCGGAAAGAAACGCTATATATGTAGTTATTCAAATAAATACAGGGGGATGATACCGGTGTCCTGGCAGGCGATCGGCATATTTGATTCCGGAGTAGGTGGCTTGACAGTCTTGCGTGAACTGACCAAAGCCCTGCCCCAGGAAGACACCATTTATTTTGGTGATACGGCACGGGTCCCCTATGGCACCAAGTCCCCGGACACGGTTATCCGCTACTCGCAAGAAATTGCCTCATTCCTGATTAAACGAGACATCAAGCTATTGGTGGTTGCCTGCAATACCGCCTCTGCCGTAGCATTGCCAACCCTGCGCCGTTCTCTGTCGATTCCGGTGGTGGGCGTCATAGAACCCGGAGCAAAACGGGCGGCAGAAGTAACCCGCAGCGGCGTTGTTGGCGTCATCGGTACCAGCGGCACCATCCGCAGCAGCGCTTATTCCCGTGCCATCAAACGCCTCAACCCAAACATCTCGGTACTTGCCAAACCTTGCCCGCTCTTTGTTCCCCTTGCTGAAGAAGGCTGGATTGATAATGACGTCACCTTGATGACCGCGCGACTCTACCTTGAAGAGCTGCGAGAAGCAAAAGTTGACACGCTGGTACTGGGCTGCACCCACTACCCTTTATTGAAAAAGATTATTGCCGATGTTATGGGGCCGAACGTCACCCTGGTGGACTCTGCCGAAGAAACTGCCCGCACTGTGGCAACCATCCTGCATGACAAAAACATGCTGCGCCCTCCGGCAGAACTGGGCAACCACCACTATTACGTTACTGATGTACCGGCCGGCTTTATACGGGTAGGCAATCGCTTCCTGGGTGGCAAACTGGGGGATGTGTACCAGGTTTCACTTGATGACTGTCGGCTTAGCACGGAGAAAGACTGATGGCGATACAACACAAACAACGCATCGGCGCTGATATTTTAGTGCCCTTTATTCTGATCGCCCTGGTATTTGGCGGACTGTTCTGGCAAAAGTATCAGGAAGCCCGGCAGTTGCCAGACACGCCACCCGGCAAGCAGGGACCGGCTGCAACCAAAAAGGTAACGCTCTTTTTTGGTGATGATGAATCCCACCTGGTTCGTGAGGCACGTGAAGTTGAAGCATGCACAAACCAAAGCGAGTGCCTGAGATCACTTCTGGAAGAACTGTTTGTCGGACCAGTAGGAGAGTTGACAGCAGTCATTCCTGAGTGGACCACCATCAACAGCGTCAAAATTGAGGATAAACTTGCCACCGTTAACCTGGGCAAAGACTTTGCCGAATCACTAGAGCCGGGCAGCGCGGCTGAAATGATGGCAGTCTATGCAATAGTTAACACAGTCTGCGTCAACATGCCGGAAATACAGCGTGTAAAGATAACCCTTAACGATGATCAGACGGCACGCCTACGTCACCTTGACCTGTCTGAGCCACTGGAACCCGACTACTCCCTAGAGCTACAACCTGCGACAACACCACAGCAGGGGAAAAAGTAGAGGACGCCATTTATGTTGCTGGGCTACAACCATAATATCAACTACAAGGGCTCTGTGTTTCATATCCAGACCGAAGACAGTGGCGTCAAAAACCCCCACATCATCACCCTGCTGTATCGGGAAGGTGTTATCCTCTGTTCACAAAAAACCAGCTATGCCGACATTCTTAGGATAGACAACCTGGAAGCTGTTGTTGAAGACCTGATGAAGGAACAACACAAAGAAATGCTTCGCCGCCTGAAAAGCGGTGAGTTTGACAACAAGGCATTTGGAACCACCCAGCACACTGAGGTAAAGCCTCTGGAGCCAAAGCAAGAAAGCTCCACGCATTCCACTCCGCCACCGCTCGCCCCTCCTGTAGCAAATACCGCAGTGGCCACCAGTGGCGTTGATCTACTTTTCCAGGAAACGGTACAGACAACAGCCCCCAACGCCACAGAACTGCCCAAAGCAGTCGAAGCACCGGTAAAAAAGCAAGATGCCGTCAGCCTGGATGATGCAATCCTTAATTTCTTTGGCGCATCGAAATAACAGCAACCAAGAAATGGGCAACTTTTTTCATACTCGGCGAGAAATACCTCAAAAAAAATATTGACTCTATCTCAAACCTTTGCTAAATAACCTTTCTCACCGCGCGGGAATAACTCAGTGGTAGAGTGCAACCTTGCCAAGGTTGAAGTCGCGAGTTCGAATCTCGTTTCCCGCTCCAATAAAATACATGGGCCAGGTCAAGTACCTGGCCCTTATTTTTTGCTGTTTAACAGACTTTTTAGTTTCTTTTGCATAACTCCTGCCAGCTGATATTTCACACTAAACAAGTCGAGTCTGTGCCTTAACCGTGCCATGGTTTTTTCTAAACAACCTTAAACACGACTGTAACCCTTTGTGCCCATACTATTGAATCAATGTCTGGTCAAAATGGCAAACGATCATTAACGAATCGGGGTGCGAATTTAGACACGATCGCATTAATGCTTTCGTTTAGCCTCCGCTGCACCCACGAAGCAGACTACGCCACGGTCTGGGCGGCGCTTGAGCGGAGAAAATCGCTATTATAATTTTTGATTTAAAAGTAAACTCCAGGTTTACATATCAGTTAGATATTATATAATTATCAGCAAAAGAAATAACTCTGCATATAACAAAGTGACAAAATGTCAACTGAGAGTTTACATTCAGGACAAAATTTAAAAGCAGCACTGTTTGCACTTCCCAAAGGTATGCCGGTGACAACCGGACAGATGGAGGAATGGGGAATATCGCGCCAGCTTGTGCATAAGTACGTGAAAAATGGCTGGATGGAACCACTTGGCAATGGCTATTACCGGCGGCCTGGTGATGAGATAACCCGTAACGGTGCAATTGCAGCGCTTAACCTGCAGGGAGCCCAGCTGCATATCGGCGGCAAATCTGCCCTTGCAGAGCATGGCAGTACCCACTACCTGGCACTGGGCAGCCAGCGGCTGTACCTGTACAGCTCAAAACGTAAACGGCTACCGCACTGGTTTGTGGAGCAGTTTTTCGGTGAGCTGAGAACAAACCGGTTGTTTGGCAATGAGGGGGGGGCTGGTCAGCGGCTACAGGTGCGCCAGCAATCTGAACAAGACCGCTATTCACCCTATCTTTCTTCCCCGGAGCGGGCGCTGCTTGAAATGCTTGACGATGTACCCCACCGGCAGAGCCGTGATGAAGCGAGCAAGCTGATGGAGCCGCTCTATACGCTGCGTTCATCAGTGCTGCAGGAACTGCTGGAGGCCTGTTGCAGGATAAAGGTTAAACGTCTGTTTTTTGCGCTTGCAAAGGAGTTGAAGCTGCCGGTTCTGCAGGGGCTAGATCTCTCACGTATTCATTTTGGTTCAGATTCCGTCTATATACGCACCCAGAAGGGAAGTTCATTGATTCTGCATAATCCGGGAAAACAGGCTGATGCATAGCCGCTATCTTGACATTGTCCGTCTGCTGATTGATGCAGCGCCTTTTGTCTTTTCAGAGAACTGTTTTGCCCTGAAAGGCGGTACGGCGATCAACCTGTTTGTAGAAGATATGCCGAGATTGTCGGTGGACATTGATCTGGTCTTTACTGATCTGTCCTGTCAGGACAGGGAATCAGCGCTGGCAGCCATTGAACAGGCATTGCACAGGATAGCGCATCTGCTTGAGAGCAAACTGCGGGTAACAGTACGCCCCACAACATCCGGCAGTGACCATGAGTCAAAGCTGTTCGTATCTCGCGGGCCGGTACTGCTGAAGATTGAGGTGAACCATGTATTCAGGGGGGCTGTCTACCCGGTGGTGAATGGCAGCCTTTCAAAGTATGCCCAGAACCGTTTTGAGCGAGAGCTTACGGTGCCGATGCTTGACCCTGATGAGCTGTATGCAAGCAAGCTGGTGGCTGCCCTTGATCGCCAACACCCACGTGACCTGTTTGATGTGATGCTGCTGCTTGCCGGCAGGGGGATCACCCCGCGCATACGCCGGGCTTTTGCCGTATATCTGGCAGGCCATAACCGACCGATCCATGAGCTGCTGTCACCCCATGCAAAGGATATCAAGGCAGAGTTTGAAAGTGTTTTTGCCGGTATGACGGAGCAGAAGGTGACACTGGAACAACTGCTTGCAACCCGTGAGGAACTGTTCCGAACCTTGCCTTCAACCCTTGATGCGGCGGAGAGGGAATTCCTGCTGGCAGTAAATCGTCGGGAACCTTCAGGAGATCTGCTTGGATTGCCAGGGATTGAACAGCTTCCGGCCATCCGCTGGAAAGTGATGAACCTGAACATGCTGGCACAAAAGAATGCGCGGAAATATCGCACTGTTGTTGAAAGCCTTCGGCAGGTTTTTGCCCAAACGGCATCGGGCAATCTGGGCTGACAGGGGCGGTGGAAACGGGAGTAATGAGCCAGGTCGTCCATATATATTTGAACGAGCTGAGAGGCTTTATACCGGCGCTCTCAAGTATGGATCTCGTCTGGGAACTTCTGTTTCCTGATGACAGAAAACACTGGCACCACCTGTTGGTCAGAAAATACAGGAACACATTTTACATCACGGATGTAATCGGCAGGTGCGAGACAATTGAAGTAACGGATGGCATGGTAACAGTAGCCGCAGCTTCACAACCTTCTCCCCGTTTCAAACAATGCAATTGGGAACCACTGCTAGAGTCTGCCCTCAACTGGTTCAAGGTAGTGAGAAAAGACTGGATCAAGGCCAACAGGCAGATTCAGGAAGAGTATCCGCTGCGTTACCGGTACGGCACCGTTCCCCACGCTATTGTCCGGCATTCGTTGCCTGACATCTATCGTCTGGATGATGAGCTTGGCGCTAAGAATAGTCGTCAATTTGTCAGCCTGGTCGAGGAGGGTTATTTTTTCAGGCAGGAAAACATGGTTCTCCCTGCCATGACCGCAACTGATTATTTTGAATACTGCAGGATTGCCTACCTGGCTGGGGTACGTGACGATGAGACGATCAACCCTTTACTGACCGGGCGACAGATGTATGAACGCTATGCTGACGGACGTCATGAAGGACTGCTTGATATTGATCCGGATTCTACACAGGAGTTTGCCGACTGGATTGATGGCAACCATCCCAAAAGGACACGAGGCGGGCACCCGTGGGAGATCAAGCGTGGCGGTAATACCACGCATATTGACTTGCATGTTTTTCGTCCGAATGCCTACAGCAAGGAAGGCTTCAAGGTAGAACTAATGGCCGAATCAGTTGGCCGGCTGGCTGAGACCATACGGATGTTTCTGGCAATCAGAGATGCCGACCGGCCAATTTCGATCGCTGGTCATGATGTTGTCCGCAAACGTGTTCTGGGGCAGGACAGAATAGGCATTATCCCTTCATATGCCATGCTACACAGGGCTAACCAGCATTTCGCGAAGGACGATGACGTCTTCGATGTCATGCACTATGACGATCTTGGCCGCTTTAAGCGCAGGATTACTCCATACATAACGTGGAAACCGTTGCCGGTAATCCAACCTGTGGCGTGATTCCTTGTTTCTTCTTAACCGAAGTAACTCTTGTCTGACAGAAACCTGATGTAAACTGGAAACGGTGAGAATCTGGCTTCAATCAATAATCTTTTTGCCAGACAGACTGTCAAGAATTTCCATGAGCCGCCTTTTAGCCTTATGCTCCTTTCTCAATTCGCTGAGCAAGCTCTGCCATTCTGATGTGCGATTGTTCCCTTGATAAATATTGCAGATTCTCCGCAGGTAACCGGCGGCTTCCTCATACGCCTTTGGCTTGACCTGGCCAATCAGGCTGTCCACAATGGCCCGCCAGATATCGAGGGCAACTTGGGGGTGTGATACGGTGACGGCCTCTGCAACAGCCTTGTCAATTTCCGACCCCCAGCGTTTAGTTTTCCTCAGTTCCCGATATAATGCAACCACATCATCAAAACGCTCTTCCAAGATGGCTATATCGATAAGTGCATTAAGGTCAGGAAACCGATTGTGTCGTGCTACTGTCTTGTCCCGAGGACGCACGACCTCAGGCCTTGGTAGAGGCCAAACATTACTCTTGCCACCATCCAGCGGTTCGGAACGTTGACCGGTTTCAAGATATCTAAGGACACTCTCTCTGACTGCTACCCATACTTTGGCTTTCTCCGCTGCCTTGCGCAACTCTACAAAATTTTTACAGGAGACACTTTCAAAGAAATCCTCTGCACGGTAAGCAGCGACCAAATCATGTTTCCTGTCTTTTTCAGCCAGTTGCCGCAGCCTATTTTGCAGCTCTGTAGCGATGCCTGGAGCTATTTCTATGGTCCGTTCAAAACCCTTAACGCACCATTGTCGCCCCTTTTCTTTCTCACCGGCCGCCAACAGAGTGTCGACAAGTTTTCCGTAGCACCGGCAGGCATCCGCTTCCTTTTCGAGCAACGGGACTATCCTCTCCTGTTTACCACTCCGAGTACAGGCATCAACCAGCATACTCAGAACCTTGTTCCGCCGGTATGTTTCGCTGAATGTGCCGGAAGAGGGTTGCTTCATGGCCTTAAGTCGGGCTTCAAGTATTTCAGCCACTGTAGTCCAATGAACCTGAGTGTATTTTGTACTTTCCAGCACCTTCAAGGCTGAGTCCAGCAGGGAAAACTCGTCCGACAACGCTCGGTCAATCACCCACATCAGCTGGTCTGCCGGGGGCATTGAAGCGCAAGGTACAGCCTGCAGCACGATATCCATACATGCTGCTATCTCTTCGGCTGTATCACCCTCATCGTGGGACTGTTCCACCTGTTCGTTACCTCTGGTCCAGAGTTCTTCTCCCAACTGAACCACCTCATCTGCATGGCCACTGGCAAGGAGCGCGCGCAACTGCGCCTGCACATGGGAATAATCAGGAAGATTCCCCTCGCCTTTCCAGGAGTTGTACCAGGCTGACTCCGAGGTAAGAGTCCTGATCTCATGCCTCAAAGAACGCACAATCTTGTCGCCCCTTCCCTCTGCAAGCTGCTTCTTTTCCAGCATTTTTCTCTCAACTTCAGGATGACGGGCCGCAAATTCCAGAATCACCGCAATCAGATTATCCTTCTCCATTTTCTCAAGAATTTTCTGCAATCTGGAGCTCCCCGGTTTGTCTTTCGTCAATGTTTCTGAGGTAAGCTCTGGATCTTCATTGTCCTCCGACCAGTCATAATTGTCTGCACAATCGTCTTCGGAATTATCAAAAAGTGTATAGTAAAGATCATCTCTATCCTTCAGCAGAGGAATCTCTTTCTTCCGCTTCAACTGTTCAGCCGCAGCTAAAAAAACAGCAACCGCATGCTTGCACGGCCCCCAGTCATAGGGACAGGTACAGAAATAGTTGAAACCACCTTCAGCATTGAGACAGACCGATGTCGCATAGATCTCGCTACCTGACACCCATGCCGCCAGTGTTCCGTCCGCAAGGCGAGAAAGTTCTTTGACATTCCGAATGTAGGACTGTCCACGACTGAAAATCTTAGACCCGGCCCACTCTCGCAAGTCATCCAGAGTCAGATTTCGTAGCAACGCACTGATTTTTTCCATAACCGCTCTCCATCAAAGCTTTACTTGCTGTTCATACCCCAATACTCTGAAACCCTTCATCCTTTTTTCATGCATCTTGGCCAGCATCGGTACCGAGCCGTCCACATAGTCGTAAATCCGCACCTCATCTTTACCATCCTTAAGACGGTGCAACCGTCCTGTGTATTGCACCAGTATCCCTTTCCATGAAACCGGCAACGCCAGAAACAGGGTGTCAAGCCGTGCATCGTCGAATCCCTCACCAATATAGCGGCCGGTGGCAAGGATCAACCGCTCTTCATCATCGGGAATAGATGCTAGCTGTTCCAGAACTTTACGTCGCTGCTTGACTCCCATGCCGCCCTGGAGCACGATGAGATGCCGTACCGTACCTTTCAGTGCACTGGCAAAAAGTTCCAGATGATCTTTGCGTTCGGTCAGGAGAATAGGTGACCTCCCTTCAGCCAGTGCCGTACGGATGTCATCAAGGATGAACCGGTTCCGAGCCAGGTCTGCAGCAAGCATTCCGTAAATTCCTTGAATTGTGGTCTCCCTGCCGGAATCGAGCAAGACAAACCCGGTTTCCCGTATGACAAGCTGGCGGATAAAGGAGCTGTTTGCTCCATCCCGTTTCCGATCCAATGAAAATCTGGTCGGCCCGCACTGCAGGTGAATGATCGGCTGGTGTCCGTCCCGGCGATAGGGGGTCGCGGTCAAACCGACAACGAATTTTGCTTTTACCTCTGTCAGTACCCTTTCAAAGGAAAATGCCGACAAGTGATGGCATTCATCGACAATGACCTGTCCATAATCGGCTACCAGATCAGCGACCTCATCTTTCCTTACCAGGCTCTGCATCATGGCCACGTCAAGCATGCCATTCGGTTTGTTCTTTCCAGAACCAATAGTGCCGATTTCTTTTCTGGACAGGTTCAAAAAAATTGAAAGTTGTGCCACCCACTGATCAAGGAGCGGCTTGCGATGAACCAGAACGAGGGTCGAGCAGTTTCTGGCAGCCACCATCCAGGCGCCGACTACCGTTTTACCGGAGCCCGGAGGTGCAACAAATATCCCAATGTCATGCTGCATAAGATTATCGACGGCCTGTTGCTGGACATCTGATAATGTGCCATGGAATTTAAAAGATGTCGCAGCACCTATTTGCCGCCTGTCGTCGAGATGTAACGCTGTACCATGTTCGCTGAGGAGGATTTCGAGTGCATCACGACAGCCTCTCGGCAACGCCACATGTTCCGGCAGCTCCTCAAAACAGGCGATGACCCTCGGTGTGCTGTGGGTGGAGAGCCGCATTTTCTGTTTCTTGTAGAACTCTGGATTCTGGAAGGCAGCCAGTCTCTTGATTCTATTGAGCAGCTCCGAGGTGAGTGACTTTTTCTCAACAAAGATCCGCTGGGCGAAAACCGCCATAATTTTCTTCGGCAACTGCCCCTTGATCCGCTGCTCAGGCGTTCGACCGGAAGGCGATCGCTCCCAAGGTACCTGCTCTTCGTCCTGGTCTGACGGCAAGCGTAAACCGATTACCTGCCCTCTGCGTACCGCCTTGTCTGCTATCAACTGAGCTTTTTCCTGGCTAAGCCTATTGAGAGATGTCAGGTAGCCCCACTGATCTTCATAGGGTGAGAACTCCTCATCAATGAATACGCTGTTCCCCTTGCTGCGCGGTTCCCACTGCAGCGGCAGGGCAATCAGGTTACCGAAGCCTCCGCGCGGCATGGTGTCTTGGCTGGGGAAGAGCCGGTCATATGACTCCATGCTAAGTTGATGGCGCCGGGACATAGTTGCGGTAATGAGGTAGCATCCCATAGAACGGGCAATTGCCGCAATGACCGGATCCGAGAAAAAGAACCATGCGTGGGCGCCATTTCCTGAGCGAGAGCGCTCTATTGCTACTGGTAATTCGAGGGAAATACAGGTTTCCCTAAAGGCAGCCACGTCTTCCTGCCAGGTCGACTTATCAAAATCCACCGCCAAGAACCAGCATGTATCGTCTGGAAGCAGCGGATAGATGCCTATGGTCTGCTTGCCCTGTAGATGATCCTTGACTACATCGTCAGTCAGCGGCAGATACGCTTGGTGATTGCAGTCACTGCATCTGACGCGGGGAGTCTTTCGTTTTCCGCAGAGAGTATAGACTCCGTCATTTGCGCAGGCAGGCATGTATCCTTTGCGGTCGCCGTTCTTGCTGACCCACAGTTTCGGATAGACATCTTCCCTACCTTTAAAGAGGGATCGGAACAGGATTATCTTTTCGGTGGAGGAAAGGATTGTAGTTTCCGGGGGAATAACAACTTTGGTGTCAGCAGCAGACAACTGCTTGCGGAGTCCGTCCAAGCGTTCGACAATATTCACCCGTTCGGCATCAAGACGGGCAAGCCTTGCTTCTTCCTGGGCAATGGCTTCGGTGAGTGTATCCCTGCTATGATTCATGAAATAATCTCATGTCAAACACCGCAATGCGTAATCTCAATTCAAACGTTTCACGATGATGGAAGGCACCTTGTGGTTAGAGTACAGCGTTAAGACGGTTCCGTACGCCTTGCATTCCATCGAATACTGACTTGGCAACTTCTTCTGAAAAAGCTACTGGCAACATACCTTTCACATTCTCAATAACAACATCCATCTTCTCAAGCAACTCCTTGACAATAAACTCCATCTCATCTGTTGGAAACCCGCAGGCTTTTGCTGTAGACAGCCAATGGTAGAGTTGTATTTTTTCCCACTGGTAGTGGTTACTTTTCCCCCTGACAGCCATTGCCATCTTCATTTTTTGTGATTCAACCTGTCTCTTTACTACGAGCGGATACGCAGACATGACATCATAGATGGGCGCAAGCTGAAAGCTGCCACCTGGCAGCAGGAAGATACTGAAGTTCTTTGCATGACCGTCAATGGCGCCAAGTACCCAGAACAGCACTTGGGTTTTCAGAAACATACTTCGGTCCGCCAGTGCGTTTGCCGATCCCAAAAGCAGGGTCATGATTCGCTGAATTCCCGGACCGCCATCGCTTTCGTATTTCAAGGCCGGTGATATGTTCAGCGCCTGACACATATCTTCCTGTGGCAAACGAATCAACCAGGAACGATCGTCAGCCCACTTGCGATCAAATCTTTCTACCACCAGAACCTTCAGATCCTCGAACGTTGCTATCTCTGCATTGGCTACTGGTATGCCATAAGCCTTGAGGATCAGATGACACAGCCATTCGTTTTCCACGCTGTCAGTCAGATCCATACCACTATGAGCAATCTTGCCGATGGGAAGTTTGAATATATGACTGGTTGGGGTGACACCAAGGGGGCGGTACCATTTGTCATGCAAGCGCAGTAGAGCCGTCTTTTCCTGTGCACCGGCAATTGAGATGCGAAAATCATCATCGCCTTTCATGCCAAGCGGCATGGTAGCGTAGTTGCGCAAAACCCCGGCTATCTGTGTATCGGTAAGTTCCACGGCGTCAATCCGGCGGACATCAATTTTGGCTGCATCTTCCGGAAGAAGTTGCAAGGCGCCTACGCAATCCCGGCCAACATGCCAGAGAAGATCAAAACAGCGATTACTCTTTGCTCCAAATCGGGCCTGAATCCTGTTGCGTATTGGTTGACTGTCCGGCAGCAGGTTATCAAATAAGTTTTCTACCAGATCACCGATAAAGACCTTTTGGGTGAGCGGCATGGAGAGTGATAACGGTCGCCTGAATTCAGAATGCAGCCATTCATCGCCGTACTCAAAACGAAGCTGCCCAACTGCAGTCCGAGTCAGACATCCTACTTTTTGACCGTTCATAAAGAGATGAAGATCAGCTGCAATCTTTGGCCGAGCCATTTACCAGTTATCTCCCGTATTTTCTAAGGCAGGTTTCTGACGAGGTTGAAGAGTTAATTCAAGATCCAAAGCAGCGAGGAGACGAAAAAGTGTGTTCAATTCTGTTCCCGGGTTTCCTTTTTCAATCTTGGAAACAGTGTGCTGTTCCATGCCTACGGAATGCCCGACAACTTTCTGCGACATCCCCTTATGCTTGCGTTCGGCTCGCAACGCCTGGCCAAGGGTTTCCGGAGAGCTGATTTTATGGATCATTTCTGGCTCCTGCTACAACTGGAGAATAGCAATCTTCCCGAATGGGAATATACCCAAGAAGACATAATGTCAAAATATATTCATAAAGACATAATTATAATTAATACTCCATCGGATATAGTACTGAGCTAATACTGAACACCTGATACCTTTGCGCATAATGTCGCAGTTTTCTGGCACAGGGCAGGATAGACATTATTCCCTCTTACAGTGAGCTACACAGGGCTAACCAGCATTTCACGAAGGACGATGACGTCTTCGATGTCATGCACTATGACGATCTTGGCCGCTTTAAGCGCAGGATGACGGCATCATCAGCCTGACAGTATCGGCAGGTCGTTCAAAGGCGTTACATTGCTCCAAAACCTGACGGGCTGACGCGAGCTCACTGAAATTAATCCTGCTGACAAAATCCTGAGCCACATCCATAACGCGAAGGAATGCCGCCGGATCCTTGTGATTGGAGAGCAGTTTCAGTGAGGCGATGTATTCGTTACGGTAGACACTCGGTATAATGATCCGACAGACACCGGCCGCTACAAGTTCAGCGTTCATCATCGCTCGTGCTGTTCTGCCGCTGCCATCGTCAAAGGGATGGACTTCGGATACGAGATACATCATGAAAAGTGCTCGTGCCATCGGATCAGACAAAGAATTATAGAAGGAGAAGCCCTGGGTAAGGGTGCCTTTTACCAGTTCAGGGGCAACAAAGTAGGTGGTGCCGGCACGGTTCCCCTTTTCCTTCAACTCCCCTGGCCGTTTGTCAGGTCTGCCTTCCAGGATTGAGGCATGCCTGCTCCTCAACAGCTCTACGAATGAGGCGCCATCCGATGGAGTACGCTGCAATTCAGCAAGATTGCCGACTACACGCCAGGTGCCGAGAATATCATGGGCATCTTCCGGCCGTGCCTGTGGAATTACTCCCGAAAAGACAATTCCCAGCGCTTCATCAACCTCAAATTCGGTCCCTTCAATGAAGTTGGAGAAATAGGCATCAAAGAAGCTCTCATGATAAAATGCCGGCCCCGGTTCATAGGTACGGTACCGGCTCGGCAGGACAGTTCGGGCGAGCGCGCTACGCAGGGCCTCGAACTGTTCCAGACGGAGCGGATCATAGGGCTCACCGCTGGAATATGATCGGGCAACCGGACTTTTCAATGTTGCTTCCTGCGTCTGCAGCAGGCTGCCGATCAGGCGGTCCAGCAGCGAAAACTCCTTTTCCAATCCAAGCTCTGCTGCACTAGTCCGGGCAAGGTCACGGATCCGATTCAGTTCATCTTCACCCTTGATCCGCAGGATAGAGGTGAGTTTTTCTTCGACAGCTTTCTGCCCGGCGGCCTTGGTGGCCCCCTCCCGTGCTTTTGTATGCGAAAGATTTTCCAGTAGAAGACGTGAAGACGATGCCATGTACAGTCCACCGATGAACGGCATATCGCCAGTAACCGGGCCTGAACCGGGAATCCTGACAATCCGAAGCCCAGGCAACTCGGTAATCTTTTTGTAGCCGCAGGTTACAAAGACTGACCCATCGGTGGCGGGATGACTCTCAAGGGCGGTCCGGAAACCGATTACGCCGCCTGGCGCCAGCATGCCGACTATCTGCCAGCGATTACGGACAACAATAACCTCCACTGACTCATGCATATTGCTGGTATAGAGCCGTGGGCCTATTTTGCGGGCAGCACCCTGCTTTACCATGTTTGAGACGGCCCGTGAGGTGTCGCTTTCCGACAGAAAAACTTCCTGCAGAATATTTTTGTTTCGATTCATCATCGGATAGCCCCTGTGGTGGCAATTATGATTTCTATACTATGCTTAAATTGATATTTTTAAAACCATAAACGGACAATTAACATAAATAGTACCTATACGCTCACGGCATTGATAATGCGTCGTTCATAGACTACACGCCCATAGATAAAGTTGACATCAGGATGTAAACCGAATAACCTGTCGCAGCCATTACGGTTGGTGCAGTTGGTGCAGTTGAGGCAATTCCTTGAATCATATTGAATCTGCTTGGACAGGTAAAATTCAAGCTAAAATTCATCCCTTGCGGGTCAGGTTATAATCATATTTTGAATTTGAGTTTTGTAGTTCTGTGCCACATACTTTAGAATATTGCATTATTCCAAATGACATTAACTGCATTTTAGCAAATCAACCTTGAGCAAATCAGAGCGTATAATGCGAGTATTTACAGCATGTTAATTGCGTATAAAATAATTTTATGTAATATTTTTTGCAACCTTGCCAAGGTTGAAGTCGCGAGTTCGAATCTCGTTTCCCGCTCCAAGAAAATACAGGGAGATCTCAATTAGCTAATTGGCCCCCTTATCAACTACC
>CAZNWF010000063.1:0-16133 GCA_964576485.1 uncultured Geobacter sp.
AAAAAATTATACCACTGATCCGGATACTGCCGGATATAGCGTTCAAAAACAGCAACCAGCTGCTCCATACCGGCCTTGATTGCCTGACGATGGTGGCCATGGCTGTTCTGAAAGACTATCGGCTCATCCATGAGGGTGGCATAACGGCCATCAGGCATGAGCGGGACAAATACCGGCAATACCGGCGCGCCGGTGGCCATGGCAAGATAGGCAGCGCCAACCGGAATATCCGTTGGCTGACCAAAAAAATCAAGCTGAACCGTGTTGGAAGAACCGTCACGATCACCGATCAGACAAATGATCTCGTTTCGCCGCAGGGCATTCACCGCCTCAATTACCGCCAAAGGAGAGGTATCATGGCGATCAACATAGATTACCCCGATCCCCCGTTCAGCACGGACCTGCTCCCGCTGCTGGTTAACTTTTTCATCCGGTTCAGGGAAGGTCATGACATTCAGCTTGTAGCCCAGATCTGCCAGGCCAAGCCCACCCAGCTCCCAATTGCCAAAGTGGGGCGAAATCAGTATGGCCCCGTTGCCTTTGGCAAGGGCATCTTCCAGGGGCTGCCCGGAACTGCGGTGACCGATCAAAGCCTGAAGACGGCTTCCGCGCAACTGAATCATCAGCATTACGTCACACCAGTTGCGGGCATATTTATAGTAACTGGCGATGAGCAGCCACTCCACCTGCTGCCTGCCGGTCACTATCCGCAGGTTTGACCGCATCCCCCGACGCTGCCGTGGTGTCAGCAGGTAAAACAGCCCCCCCCAGAACAGGGCAAAGGGGGCGTGCAGCCAGCGGGGCACCAGTATGGTAAACAGCTTGATAAAGAACAGGTTAAGACTGCTGTAAAGCGACATTATCCGTTACAGGTCCCGTTTTTTTTGTTAAAGGCCGGATGTTCCCTAAACTCCTCTTCCCAGACCTGGTCAGCAATCTCACCATACTTGCGGGAATACTGATCCATCTGATCTGATAGCCCGGTAAAGATTTCTTCAGCACCCTCATGGGTCGGATACGCCCCTTCACTTTCAAAGAACTCTCGACCGTTTTCCGGGTGATCAATCAGCATACAGGGCCGCAGCAGGTTTTCATGTTCTCCTTGCTTTTCACGGATCTTACGGAACAGGGATGAACCCAAGGCATCCTTCAGGCTGGTGCGCCGGATGTTATCCACGGCAAAATGGCAGAACACACACGGCTCAATATCGCCGCTGGCATTGATATGCAGGTATTTTCGGCCGGCAGCCAGGCAGCCGGAGATCATCGGACCGTCATTCCAGAAATCAACAAACAGCATCGGTTTGGTGGCCCGGTACTGAACCGTTGCCCTCCGTAGCTGGTCGCGCTGCTCCGGCGATGGCATCAAGGCCGGATCCGGTTCTCTACCCACCGGTACATAGGAAAACAGCCAGAGGGCAAACACCCCCTGCTCCAGCAGGAAATCAATATAGGCAGGATCGGTAATAATGTCAGTATTCTTGCTGGAATGGGTAAAGGAGCCACAGAAGGAAAGCCCGTTCTCCCGCAGCAGGCGCATGGCGTTCATCACCTTTTTAAAGTGCCCTGCCCCGCGCCGCTCATCGGTTTCCTGCTCATACCCTTCCAGAGAGAAGGCCGGCATGACGTTACCCACCGTAATCAGTCGCTGCACCAAGGCATCATCAATCAATCCACCGTGGGTAAAGACCAGAAAGGCCATGTCGCTATGCTTTTCAAACAGCTCAAAAATCCCCTGTTTAAAAAACGGTTCACCACCGGAGATCACCGCAAAATAGATCCCCATCTCCTTCATCTGGGTCAGCACGCCATCGATCTCATCCAGGGTTAATTCCAGTGATTTGTTGTAATCACCGGCATAGCAGCCATAACAGGAGAGGTTACAGCGCATGGTAACTGAAATAACCACGGTAGAAGGCGGGTAAAAACCGTTTGCATCAGCCCATTCCTTACGCTTGTTGGTGCCGGAAAGCAGGTGATTGATTGCCAGGTTGGTAATCCATTTATCACGCTGGTTTGGGTGCAGCTCTTTCAGAATCCGACGAGGAAACTCGATGGAAGGATGCTTCTGCTGCACAAGATTGCGAATCCAGCGGATACGATCTTTGTAATACTCCTTCTTGGGGATCATTTCCATCAGGTGAGTCATCTTGATCAAGGTCTCATCCGATGAACTGGTTGCCATGTTCAACAGATAGGATACCACCTTGTCACGGGTATATGTTTTTAAAGATTGCAGCATAGGCCGCCTCTCTACATGTATTTCAGGAATGTCATACAGATATTCCAGGTATCCTGCACCGGACGGTAGTGACTGGTTGCTCTGCCATCAGCAACCCGTGCCGGTACCGGGAGTGAACCGATGGTAAAACCGGCCTTCCACCCTTTAACCAGTAGTTCCATCTCCAGATCATAGCCATGTTTTTCAAGCTTTACCGCACGTAACAGGTTTGCACGATAGTAACGGAAACCGGATTGACTGTCCGTGATCTCAAATCCGGTCCGTTTGCGAATGCACCAGACCCCAAAACGGTTCCAGACCTTGCGCAGACCTGCCATCTCTTCAAACTGACTGTGCCGGGAAGCCAGAAGACAATCATAACCTTTTTTGTCAACTTCAGCAAGCAAACGTGGGATAGCTGTGGGATCATGTTGTCCATCTGCATCCAGCGTCACTACGCCATCATACTGGTGCTGCATGATCCAATCAAAACCGGTTTTGAGGGCGGCGCCCTTGCCCCGGTTGACCGTATGGGTCAATAGTGTCACCGGTAAGCCGTCCAATGTCTGGGCCGTACCGTCAGTAGAACCATCATCCACCACCACCAGCGGCATAGCAAAGGCCAGACACTCCTCCAGCACCGCCCGTAATGTTGCCGCAGCATTATACGCTGGGATCAGGATGCAGGTTGCCATTGTCGAACCATCTCTTCCAGAGTCATAAAACGAAAACGCAGTAATAAGCCGGATAACCTTCGTGTTGCGTCTGTACGGGTACCGTAGGTAAGAAAACGTTTGAATAACGGTAACTGCAAACGTGGCCCATCCGGATCAACCTCACGTGGATGCAGGTACACTACAGCCGGTGCTGCATCCCGCATATACGCCTCAATGGTTGCTGCTATAAGCCGAAACGGAAACAGCCTGAACCCCCAGCCACCACCTGTGGGAAGAGAAATAAAACCTGTCTTCGTCACCAGGGGAGGAACCTCCCAGAGAGAACCACGGGGCGTGTCAATCCGGTACGGATAACGCGGTGCAGTTGGATCGCCAACAAAAGGTAACGGATTACGGCTTGAATCGTAGAGATACCCGGACGCAACCAATAGTTCATCCACCCATGGCGTTTCAGGTGA
Source organism: uncultured Geobacter sp. (assembly GCA_964576485.1). Taxonomy (GTDB): domain Bacteria; phylum Desulfobacterota; class Desulfuromonadia; order Geobacterales; family Pseudopelobacteraceae; genus Trichlorobacter. The sequence continues at coordinate 3,357 of CAZNWF010000063.1, forward strand.
CACCGACCATTGGGGGGCGCGGTAGCCTACGGGTCGCTTACCGGTTTGCTCAAGCAAAATTTGCTCAGTGCGCTGTAACTCATCCAGAAACTGATGTTTATCCATATCCGACAACAGCATATGGGAATAGCCATGGGAGGCGATCTCATGCCCTTGTGCAACGATCATGGGGGCCAGTTCAGGAATCGCCTTAGCCACGGAACCGAGCATAAAAAAAGTTGCCTTACACTGGTGCTGCTCAAGTAAAGACACAATTTTTTCAATATTTTGCGCAACTCGCCAGGAATGCCGTGAGGGCACCATCTGTTTGCCAATACCGCAGACATGGTACCAGTCTTCAACATCAATGGTCAGTGCGCTACAACCTGATAAGGACACGTAAGACACCTATCATGACAAATTTGATCAAAATACCTTCTCTCCAAAATGAAGTCAACAAACTGAAAGGAGCAGGATTGATTGACAATCAGTGCAGAGTATTCTGAATCCATTACGATTTCTGCTAGACGTAGTATCTATCAGACAATAACCGTAACAGCAAAATTCCCCATGCCAAAGGCTGCACCCTTACCAAGATGCACCTGTTCACCTAATGCCAGAAACGGCCCCAGTTCTTCAAAAGGCCCTGCAAGCTCAAAACTGCCGGTAACACCTCGCAGGTGTTTTGCTGCAGATTGCAGAAAAGGCAACTGACGAATCAATGACACCGACGCTGCTCGTTGCGCCAGATATCGAAAAAGCTCCTGATCAACACCGCCACCATAATAAACAGCAAGTGATGAGATGCGTCGCAATAACGACCGTATGAAGTAGTCTGGCTCCAACCTGGTCAACTCCCGGCCATCACGTGTTAAACGCAGTGGCGACAACAGATCAAGCCGTATCCGTTTACAACAGCTGAAACGGTGGCTGTACAGTGCAAGCAGGTCAGAAGCTGCCAATACCGGAAGATTATCAGCTGTCTCTGGACAGACATGATCAAGCTGAACAGCAACATCCTGATAATCGCAGGCAGACAAACGATCACAGGCTTCTTGGCCTGTCAGGTGATGCAGGGCCTTAAGAAAAAGCGGCAGATGGTCACCGGCTGTACCCAACAAGTTCAACCCCACTGAAACATGGCGAGCATCTGTATCTGAATGAGCATAAAAAACAAAAGGAAGGCCTGGTTTTTGATAGCGGCGCACCAGTTCCGGATCTTGAGAAAGCTGTCTGGCTATTAAAGCCGGAACAGCGCAGGTGCCTGATGACGGACAACTATGGCAGGATGAATCTTTGTGAGTACAACAGACCGTACGCAAGGCCTCTTCAAAGCGCGCTCCCTTCCCGGTAAGCAGGGACAGAATACTCGGAACTGCCTGCGGTCTAAGCGAGATATGCAGCCTGACAAGGTTTAAGTCCATAAAAAAGCAGGGCGACCGTTGCCGGTCGCCCCATTACTCCATCATACATCAAACACAGTTAGAATTGAGCCTTCAGATATTCTCTGTTCATCCGGGCAATAAACTTGACGTTAATTCCCTTCGGACAGGCAGCCTGGCACTCATAGTGGTTGGTGCAGTTACCAAAGCCACAGTCCTTCATGGCCTGAACCATATTTAGTACGCGAGTTTTGGCTTCAGCCTTGCCTTGCGGTAACACGGCAAACTGAGAAACCTTGGCACCGGTAAACAGCATGGCAGCACCGTTGGGGCAACCAGCCACGCAGGCACCACAACCGATACACTCGGCAGCATCCATCGCCTCATCAGCAGCAGGCTTTGCAATCAGGATGGCATTACCATCAGGCACCCCGCCGGTGTGGCAGGAGGTATAACCGCCAGCCTGGATGATTTTATCCAGAGCTTCACGGTCAACCACCAGGTCTTTTACGATCGGGAAGGCGCGGGCACGCCACGGCTCGATGTAGATGGTGTCGCCATCATGGAACTTCCGCATATGCAGCTGACATACGGTAGTACGTTCCTGGCCGCCATGGGGCATGCCGTTGATGACTTGTGAACACATACCGCAGATACCTTCGCGGCAGTCATGGTCAAAGGCAACCGGCTGCTTGCCGGCTTTGATCAGGTCCTCATTGAGGACGTCCAGCATTTCCAGAAAGGAGTGATGCTCGGTGATCCCTTTGACAGTGTAGTTCTCAAATTTTCCAGTGTCGTTAGCGTTCTTCTGGCGCCACACGACAAGGTTAATCGTCATGGTCTTGTGATCGCTCATTATTTGTAGCTCCTTACGGCGAGATGGACGTTCTCGAATTTGAGGGGCTCCTTGTGCAGCTCGGGCTCATTGTTGAGACCCTTGAACTCCCAGGCGCCGGCATAGCAGAAGTTGGAGTCATCACGCATTGCTTCACCGTCATCATACTGATGTTCAACGCGGAAGTGACCACCACAGGACTCTTCACGATGCAGAGCGTCACGGCACATCAGCTCGGCAAACTCAAGGAAGTCAGCCGTACGGCCAGCATTCTCGAGATCCTGGTTAAACTCGGCACCGGTACCGGTAACCTTAACATTCTTCCAGAACTCCTCACGCAGTGCAGGAATCTTTTTCAGGTTGATATTCAGCGACTCGTTGGAGCGCGCCATACCACAGTTTTCCCACATCAGGCCACCCAACTCACGCATGAACTCGGAAACGGTTTTCTTACCGTTAACACCCAGCAGCTTGCTGACATTACCGTTCACTTCATCCTTGGACTGCTTGAATTCAGCAGCATCCGTAGAAGTACCAACCGGCTTTACGCCAGCAAGATAGCCACCAATGGTGTACGGAATAACAAAGTAACCGTCAGCCAGACCCTGCATCAGGGCCGAAGCCCCCAGACGGTTTGCACCGTGTACTGAGAAGTTGGCCTCACCCAGTACAAACAGACCAGGGATGTTGCTCATCAGGTTGTAGTCAACCCAGAGACCGCCCATGGAGTAGTGAGGAGCCGGATACATACGCATCGGACGCTTGTAACCGTTTTCGTCAGTAATCTTCTCATACATTTCAAACAGGTTACCGTAACGTTCTTTAATGGTGTCAGCGCCAACCCGCTTGATGGAGGTAGCGAAATCAAGGTACACACCGCGACCACCAGGCCCAACGCCACGCTCATCATCACACTGCTCTTTAGCTGCGCGGGATGCGATATCACGGGGAGCAAGGTTACCGAAGGAGGGATATTTGCGCTCCAGATAGTAGTCACGGTCCTCTTCAGGAACATCGTTGGGATGCTTGCCGCAGTCTTCCTTCTTCTTGGGAACCCAGCAACGACCATCGTTCCGCAGTGACTCAGACATCAGAGTCAGCTTGGACTGATAGTCACCTGCCTGAGGAATACAGGTCGGGTGGATCTGGGTGTAGCAAGGGTTGGCAAAGTAAGCGCCCTTCTTGTGGGCAGCCCACTTGGCGGTTACGGAACAACCCATGGCGTTGGTGGAGAGATAGAACACGTTAACATACCCACCGGTTGCCAGACAGACTGCATCAGCAGCATAGGACTCAAGCTCACCGGTTACCAGGTTACGTACGGTAATACCGCGGGCAACGCCGTCAACCACAACCAGATCCAGCATTTCGCGACGGGCATACATCTTTACCGTGCCAAGCTTGATCTGGCGGGACAGAGCGGAGTAAGCGCCCAGCAGCAGCTGCTGTCCGGTTTGGCCACGGGCATAGAAGGTACGGGAAACCTGAGCGCCACCGAAAGAGCGGTTATCCAGGTAGCCGGCATAGTCACGGGCAAACGGAACGCCCTGGGCTACGCACTGGTCGATAATGTTATTGGACACCTGGGCCAGACGCCAGACGTCTGCCTCACGGGCACGGAAGTCACCACCCTTGATGGTGTCATAGAACAGACGATAGATGGAGTCACCGTCGTTTGGATAGGCTTTAGCAGCGTTGATACCACCCTGTGCTGCAATGGAGTGGGCACGACGGGGGCTGTCCTGATAACAGAACGCCTGTACGTTGTAACCAAGTTCACCCAAAGAAGCAGCTGCAGCGCCACCGGCAAGACCGGTTCCGACGACGATAACGTTATACTTACGCTTGTTGGCGGGGTTAACCAGCTTCAGGTCGAAGCGGTGCTTGTCCCAGCTCTGTTGAATCGGTCCGGTTGGACATTTACCATCGAGTATCACGTGTTCCCCCTTAACCTTTTATAATTCCGAAAAGAATGGACATTGGGATGGCAAGAAACCCTACAAACAGTACCAGTGCAACCAGGGCACCAGCCTTGGTGATGGTAGGCAGGGTATTGCCGTTTGCCAGACCAAAAGTTTGGAACAGGCTCTGAATACCGTGATAGAGGTGCAGAAACAGCACCACCATAGCAACGGCGTAGATGCCGGCGCCGGCAATTGATGAGAAACTGGAAGCCACCATGGCAAATACGTTAAAATGACCGGCAGCGTCATTTACCAGGGTCAGCCCCGGAGTTGCCCGGAAGGTGAAATGCAACAGGTGATACACAATAAAGGCCAACAGAAGCAGACCGGTCCAGATCATGTTTTCACTGGCAAAGGTTGCCTTGCGGGTAGCCTTGACAGCATAGTCAGTGGGACGACCACCACGGTTTTCAATGGTAAGCTGGATAGCATACACAATGTGTACAACGAACAGTGCCAGCATGATTGCCCTGAAAAGCATGATGATAGGCAATGGCATACTGTGCAGATGCTCAGCGTAGGCATTGATACCGCTAGGGCCTACAAAAATGGTGCTGTTGCCGATAAGATGGACAACAGCAAACAGGACCATACTCAATCCCGTTACTGCCATCACAATCTTTCTGCCGATGGATGTGTTCAGAAATTCCATAAACTCCCTTCCTTTATGATGTAGTGTTGAAGCTCACTGCGTACGCTGCTTGAAAAATCAGGGGGCTGCATGCCATGCGGTGGTCCCCGCCAGTTTAGCCTGCGATAATGCTGCATTGGAAGCCTCCTTGTGGGGTGTTAACGCTATGTCGCTAAACAGGCAAAATGAAGTACCAAAGCACCGCGCATACTAAACGCCGTTTTAAGAAATTGCAAGGATTTTATGTATACAGCATGCAATCAAAACCGCCTGCAGGTTGCCTTGACGGGACGGATCGTAAACGACGAACAAACTGGACAGATTAAAATTCACGTGCTATATACAACGCCTTTGCGGGCATGGTGGAATAGGTAGACACAAGAGACTTAAAATCTCTCGGGGGCAACCCTGTGCCGGTTCGAGTCCGGCTGCCCGCACCACGTATTCTTCAACTAATCTCCAGTATCACTGCCCCTCTTTTAGTGACCTTTTTTACGAGCGCAGCTTTTTTTTGTTTTGTTATTATCCCGCTGTGCTATAAGGCGATTATCTTTTACAAATCTCCATTGGGAGGCATTATGAAAAAATCCGATCTCGTTGCAAAGATGGCTGAAGGGGCCGGGCTTACCAAAGCACAGGCTGAAAAGGCATTGGCAAGCTTCATTGCCGGGGTAACCGGCGCGTTGACTGCGGGAGACAAAGTCACTTTGGTGGGATTCGGTACCTTTTCTGCCATTACCCGCAAGGCCCGTACTGGTCGCAATCCACAGACAGGCAAGGCAATCAAGATAGCCGCTAAAACCTCTGGTAAATTTTCACCGGGCAAGTCTCTCAAGGATCTAACCTGTAAAAAAGCAGCCTGCAAAGCAAAGAAAAAATAGTTTCTTCCATGCAAAAGACCCCGCTTTGACGGGGTCTTTTTTTATTTTGTGTCTGTTTTAGTCACCTATTTTCCAAGTTTTTTCCTGATCGCCTCCACCACATGGTAGGCATCATTAATCGCGGTATAAATCAGGTTGGGATGCTTTTCTTCCTGGATAGCTCCTTCACTGATCTTCATGTAGGAAGGTGAAATAGCGCCCCCCACCACATACACCCCTTTACGAGTTGATTCAAATTCAGCCGAAAGCAGCACCAGCCGATCCCCCTCCTTGGCCACCCTGCAGACACCGGCAGTACAGGAAATGGTCTGCACCGCCAGTTTGTCAAAGATCGGCACCGGCCCCTGTGAACCGATACAGGCGATCACATTCTGCATTGGAAAGCTTAAGGCATGGTAGAGATCAATACCATCAGCCTGTTTAAACTCATTAATCCTGATGGACAGCCGATCTACCTGTTCATCATCCACCTCGCCAATACGTGGCGTAGCTCCAGGCAACAGGCGGATATTCCCCCCCAGTAGAATCTCTTCCCCCAGGCGTTGGGCCGTCTCTTTGTTGACATCAAAGCGCTCTGACTGGTGGGCCCAGTAAACGGGCTGCGTGTCATTCTGCTCCCGTTTGGCCTTTAAAATGGCGATCACCACATCAGCAGCCGTGTTACCACCGCCAATTACCAGAGTCTTAACCCCCACATACTTGGTCGGGTCATCCACATTCTTGGCCACCATCTTGGCATCACCATAGACCGACAGTTCACGGGGAATACTGCTACCAAAGGCCAGCACCACCTTGCGGGCCTTAAAGCGCCCCTTATCGGTCGTAATACTCAAAAAATCACGTTCATCCTGAATATTTTCAAAAGCGACTTCTGTGCGGATATGCAGGTTTTCATGCTGTACAAAATGCTGCACATACTGCAGATAACTTTCAACCGTTACCGGCTTATCCGGTGGCCGCAGCTCATCCACTAAAAATGGCTCTGGCGCATCCTTGGGCTTGGAGGCATAGACCAGTTTACCCTGGGGATAGGTATTGGCTATTCCCTGAAACGGGGCCTTTCCAGACTCTAACACCAGATAGCTCAGATTATGCTTATGACAGAGATAGGCGGTTGCCAGGCCAGCAGGACCACCACCGATAATAATGACATCATACAGTTCAGCAGACATGGCTGTTAACTCCTCCAGATGGGATGATTCGTACTGCAGATTCTCCGGCAGACGGAATCAGACGGGTAAAATAATCGATGGTTGCAAAGCTATCAGACGCAACCGGTGTGCAGGTTGAACTGTAATGGCTGATATAGAACAGGTAGCGGATACCATATGCCTCTGCGGTCTGCAGGTTGGTCTCGCTATCCTCTCCCAGCATGGTCCGATCAGGATCATAGGTGATAAACCGCTGCAACTCTGCCCAGAAGCGACTATCCTCTTTAGGCAGGCCAACCTGATGGGCAGAGATGATACCATCAAACCACTGCCCGATCCTGGTTCTTTTCAGTTTAATATCCAGCGTTTTCCCATGGGCATTGGTTACCAGCCAGAGCTGCTTATTGTGCTGCTTGCAAAAGGCAAGAAACTCAATTACACCGGGATGCACCGCAATCAGATGCTCAACTTCCAGCTTCAGCAGGGGGATATCAAGACCAAGCCGGTCAGACCAGTAATCCAGATCAGTCCAGTTTAACGTCCGTTCCTGTGAACGGAACAGGGCATGTAACTGTTCCCGTGCCAGCTTCAGCGGCGCCCTGTTCTTTGCTGCCCAGCGTTTTGGTACATGCTCAAGCCAGAAATGATCATCAAAATGACGATCAAGCAGAGTGCCGTCCATGTCCAGCAGTACGGTGTCTATAGTGAGCCAATCAAGATACATAGATCAGGCTCCAACAACATTTCTGGCCAGACCATCTGCAACACCAGCCAGCCTACAATCATTTGTCCAAAATTCCGTACAACGATAAAAACGGGCTGTTGCCAGATGTAGCGCATCAGGAGTCTTGATACCAAACTCCGCGCGGAGACGTGCAGCTTCCCGATACACCTCATCATGCATCGACAGTTTCAGATTAAGCGCAAAAAAACGACTGAATTTATCCAGCAAGTCAGCACGATTCAAACGCAGAGGCAGTACCAGACATTCAAGCTCGGTGAGCGGACTGTAACAGACGATCGCTTCAGATTCAGCAAGCGCATGTTCGATAGGGCTGCAATACAGAGGATGTTCCTCTACCAGATAGATTGCAATACAGGAGTCCAAATAAATTTTCCGCATCAATCCCATGCCTCACGCTCTTCGCGCACCTGAAGATCAATGTGCTCCTGGGATAAAAGAGTTGATGAAGCAAAACGGCTGCTCTTAAGAAATTTCAATAACGCAGAACTATTGCATACATCAGTGGATTGACCGGAAAGCGCTTTATCCGTAGTTGGCATGTCTGCCGCATTTTCCAACCGTTCATATACATCTGCTGCCAACAAAACTGCTTCCAGACGATTATTCCGGATTATAGCAACTTTTTCGCGCTGGTGCTGAACAACACTGTTCAAAACAGCCCCAAAATTGCGCACCACTTCACTGGATGACAGTATCTCTTCACGGGCGTAATGGGTCATAGCTGGTTACCTCTAAAGGCAATAATTGTATGTAATATTTTACATACAATCACAAGAATAACAATAAAAAAGGGCAGAGTACTGAGCCCTGCCCGTTCGCCATTTCACCATTCCTACAGTCTATTTCATAGTTCACGGAGGTCCTCTTTAAACAGGTTGAAAATGCCAACAACCTGCCTTGCTACGGTGTAACGTTCTTGATCAGGTCTTTGATCAAGAGAAAAAGGTGGTACGGGTCGGTGGGACTCGGCTCGAACCCCCAGTTTATATACCAATTACGTACAACATCATCCTTGGCATGCACCAGAACGGCTCGAATACCTGCAATATCAGCCGCCTGCACGGTACGCAGCAGAGCATCCTTAAGCAAGGCACGACCAAGACCCGCACCTTGATGTTTGCGGTCAATCGCAAGTCGGGCCAGAATCATTACCGGCACCGGATGCTGAGCCAACCCTTTTATGACGCGACTGGCTGCCGCTGACGGTTCGACACTACCAACTGCCAGACTGTAAAAGCCGGCCACCACGCCGGTGCCCTGTTCGCAACACACATACGTCTGGGCGCTGTTGGCTTTTTGATTTACCAGGGCAAACCGCTGGAGAAACTGATTCAATGCCGGATTGCCGCAGTCGAAAGATGCAACAGCATCAACGTCTGTGATTTTTCGAAGCGGATCAAAGCGGGGAGTATCTTTCAATCCAACACCCCCGGCGTGGTCAATAAGGTTTTTATACGGTCATGGCAGGGAGAAACAGGGCGATCAAGAGCCTGCTGAAATAACTGCCATTGTGTTTCATCCAACTCGAACCGGCGGCGATCAGCAAGAGTTTGATTGGCTGCCGTTATGCCGGCTTCCAGCAGAAACTCGCTGACGCTCTTGTGGCATGACCTGGCAGCATCCTGCAGCAGTTGCTTAACTGAAATAGTAGCGCGAACATCAATTCGCTCGTTTTTTGAAATAACGGCAGTAGCCATGGTGTTCTCCTTTTTTAAGTACTGTAATCACCATAACGTACGGACATTGTCGTGACAAGTATATTTATAGTTGGTTTACTATCCAGACAGAAAAATCAACATGTACCCTGTTTATGCTCCTGAACAGGTCTTCGAGCGGTGGCTAAATCAAGAAACTCCAGTATCTCTTCACCTGCCTCAAATGCATCTTCAAGCTCTTTAACTTTCATACAGAGTCACCTCTTGCATCAGCCAGCAGCCTTGGTTAAAAGTTGCTTACCTCGCTCCTGCTTACCAGATCCTCGCATTGCACGCGCCTTAAATCTGGTTTCAGCATCAAATTCAGCGAGCATGAGCGTTGTGACTTCATCAAGCAGGCGATTTATACTCTGACCACGCATATGAGCCAGATCCTTTAGCCTCTGGTGTTTATCATCCGCTAAACGTAGCGTTAAAGCACTCATAACAAAAACTCCTTTAACAAGGTTTCTGGAAATACAACCTTTAAATTTGGGAAAAGAAGTTCCATCCTTGCAACATCTTTTAAATTACGCGTAACAATATAATCAGCACCACCAGCAACGGCAAGCTCAACCAAATGATTGTCTCCTTCATCTCGGAGATTAGGCCGCCAACCGTAATAAATACGAGTCCAAAGACAAACTGAACTAAAAATATCAAGCAACTCACTACGCTCTGATGCATCCAGTCTACTGCGGCTAAACAAATCGTAACGACCTAAAACATCTTCATATTCTGCAAAAAGTGAAACGCCCATGAGTGGCGTCAAACGCCCTTCCAGGCATGCCGTTATAATATGACACGAAGCCCCCTGCCCGAGGCAGGCACCTATGAAAACATTGGTATCAATAACAATCTTCATGGATATAATGGTAGCATCATTGCCACCAGACTATCAACAACATAAAAGGGCAGAGCCCGAAGGCCTGCCCTTTTATAGAATGCTTTAACAACCTCAATCCGCTAGGCTGCTTTTTTAAGTTCAGAGCCAACAAACATAGCCTCAACACTCAGCTGATAATCAAGCTCAGGCCACTCAATACCAGTATTTCGGCAGATAAACGTATAATGCTTCAGTTGTGCAAGGGTAGCCTGTTGCAACTCCGGATACCACTCAATGGGCGTAGAGAGAATACGTCGATCAGCAAGTTCAACATGCAGATACTGCTCGTCAAAATGAACTGCTTTAACGATTATTGATGTATGGTACCGAATCGTCATACAAGGTCTCCGGTGCAACATCAATATCACCTGGCCACACCACGGTTCCGTATTCTGCACGTGCACACATAAAAAGATGTGGCTGCGCGATACGGTTCCACGGCTTTATGCCCAACAGCGGCTTCATATCAAACCGGCGCTGTTCGCCATTTTCAAAAACAAGATCAAGCAGAAAATCTGACTGGGGATTAACCTTCACAACATCAAGTAACATAGAGCTAACCTCACTGAAGCGGAGCAATTCTAAAAGGCTCTTCACCATTCACAGCCAGTTGCCAGTCAACCAGCAACTCCTCTTTATGTATCTCTATCCAGGCCTGCACCATCTTAAGTTGCTTCGGCGGCACAGAACCGTCAATTACTGAACCATCTTCAAGCGAAACAGCGGCCTCATATCCCTGATAGCGCACGTGGATATGAGGTAGATGATGTCTACGATTATCACGAAAAAACATTAGCACTAAAATACCATAGAACATGCTTATAGTTGGCATTGTACGTTCTCCTGTTATCCGATCATGAATGTACCCAAGATAAGGACGCTTGTCAAAAAAAAGGGCAGACCCGAAGGCCTGCCCTTTTTAACACAAAGTATACCCCCTCCTGGTTCAGGAGGGGGATGGGAGTGGTAGCTTAGAAGTGAACTTCGAAGGTACCGTAGATGTTGTGAGCTTCCTTCACAGGAGCCATCAGCAGGAAGTCTGTGGGTTTAATATCAGTAATCTTAATTGGTGCACCAACCCAATTGTTGCTGCCGGTGTACTCAAAGTCATAGTACTGGTAGCCCAGCTTGAAGAAGGTCTTGGCAAAGACAGATGAAATTGGTTTCAAGTCAAGCTCTTGAATAATGTACGGTTCGTATACTTTACCGCGGGTACCAACCTTACTGGTCCACATATCATCAGCAGCCGGTGAGAAAGTAATCCAGTTTTTGGAACCATAGTTAAATTCAAAACCGATCTTGGTTTTGGAAGGCAGGTCATAACGTACACCAGCAAATACAGCATAACCAGTCTTGTCACTAGGTGCCTCTGGGTTAAATGGAGAACCTGTCAACAAGCCTTGGAACATGGCATTAGCAGATACAGCAGTAGTAGGATGAGTCACACTCAGTCCACCATCTACAAAGAAGTTCAGGTCACCAGGGCCAACCTTCTTAAGGGTAGACATGCCGCCCAGACCAAACCAATCAATGGAACCAAGGTTAGCCGCAGGTGCGGTATCACCAAAGGCAGTGTTGTTCATGACCGGGAAGTCAAAAATATTAAAACCACGGTTCCACTGGAACCAGAGCCGCAGAGGGTCGGTATCAACCGGAATAATTGCCACACCAAGCATATCAGTATCTTTCAGACTGTTAGAAACAGCTTGGTGATAGCCAGAATCAAAACCACGGCCATAGCAGACCTTGGCATAGAAACCGGGCAGCATATCAATATCAGGTGCATAGCCCAGGGTCATACCATCAAAGGCATAGTTGACCAGCAGGGCAGGCGTACCACCATTGCCGGGACGCTCGTTGTTGGATTTCAGGTTGGTGGGGGCGCCATCAGTGGCAGGGCGACGACCAACCGAGAACCAGACCGGTTGATCAAGGATATTGCTCCAGGTAGCATAGGCACGGTCAACATTCAGGTAGCTAGAGGAAGGCACATGACCCAGAACGCCATCAAAAACACCAACGCGGTCAGCAAAATAGGCATTTCCGTTAACCGCTTTATCATCCTGTGAACCAAATACCTTATACATACCCAGTTTAACGTTAACCGTTACATCCTTGGTTGCCTTGGCCTTCAGATCAAGGGCAAACTTATTGGTATAGATGGTCTCATTTTGAGGTTTACCAGCAGGCACCTGCACAGCAAAACCAGCCAAACCACCCAGCATTGCAGCATTATTAGCAAGAAACGTCTGTGCTTGCGACACGTTTTTAATGTTTGACATATTGGCTGCAAATGTCATCATACCGCCCAAATGGGCTTGCCAAAATTGAGTCGCTTGTGTGGGAATCCATGTCCCAGTATAAGTTGGGCTAAATGTTGATTGGCCATTAGTAGGATCTATTGCATTAAAAAAATTTGACTGCATGGTGCTTTGTGCATTTGCAAATGTAGCTGGTGCACTGGTGTAAGCTTCAGTTTTACCATGCAGGCTGTCCATACGAAACTGATAGCTGCCGCCAATCTGCAGCCACTTGCCCAAGGACTTGTCTTCAATCCGCTGAACCTGACCTTTAAGGTCTTCCATCTGCTGGGACAGCTTGTCAATCTTGACCTGCAGATCTGCTTCTG
>CAZNWF010000064.1:0-16038 GCA_964576485.1 uncultured Geobacter sp.
GCGAACATCAAAGGCCTCACCACCAGCCATGAGACGAAACAGAAAACCGGTTGCAATGCAAAACAGGTCAACCACAGGAATATTTTTAAGGCAGCACGAATAGGCAATCGATACAGCCAGATAGGCCAGCACAAGTATCAGAAAGGTTTTACTGACAGATATGCCGATGATAACAGCAGTTACCGCGAGCATGGCGACCAGTATTTTGGCAGTATTAACAGATACCTTACCAGATGCCAGCGGCCTGGATGATTTTCGAGGATGGTTGAGGTCTGCCTCACGGTCCATCAGGTCGTTGATCAGATATCCAGCACTAGATGCCAGAGAAAACACTACAAAAGGGATAGCCCCCTTAAGAGCCACCCCTTGTGTTAACAAAGTACCACCAAGAAACGGTGGAAAGAACAGCATCAGGTTCTTCAGCCATTGGTGGGGACGAAGTAGTTGAAAAAGTGGTGTCAGAATCACAATAAAACAGTCTTGGTTACTTCAGTTTCTAATGTGATCACAATACCTATCTTACTAATTAAATCAGGGAGCTTAGTCTGCACAATATTCCAAATGACTTCATCATTGACTCCGAAGTATTCATGGGAAAGCACATTCCTAAAATCCTTCAACAAGCGCCAAGGAATGTCATCATGACTCTCTTTTATAACAGCAGAAATACGACTGGCAGCCTCACCGATTATCTCAAGTTCTCTAATGGTTGCTGATTTTGTTTTTCTATCTGACAAAAAATCTTCAAAAGAAATCCCAGTAACAAAATCTGAAGCTGCTTCAGCAGACTCAAGAATATCGGCCAGAAATTGTAGATCAGTCCTCTCAGACATACATAATTTCTTTCGAAATATACGGTTTAAGAATTGGTTTAATGTTTGATTCAATGCCTAAATCAATTGGTTTTTGTAATGCATCTTCTAAGTAGTGAAGCAGACCGAAATAACCATCAACTGTGTTATTTTTCAGTTCTATAGCTAAGTCAATATCAGAATCCTGACGTTCTTCACCGCGGGCATAACTACCAAAAAGACCGATTTTAACCACGCCAAAGCGGTCTTTCATTTCCTGTTTGTGGTCTTTTAGAAAAAGGAGAATATCATCTCTTTTCATGCAAGTTACCTCGTGCAGGTAATACTACCATGCATCATCCTGTCCAGAGTCGCCTTCATCATCAAAGCCATCAGGTTTATCATCGTCCTCAAATTCTTCTGAGGCAAACAATTCATCTTCGTCTTGATCTTCATCTTCAACCAAATGCCATGCAGGACGTTCTTCAGGTTCTGCTGCTGCCTCAAAACGGGCCAGCATCTCAGGATCAGTACAAAACCGGTCATCCTTAAAGTGGCATTTCTCAAGCTCGCAGAGATCAAACAGTTGAATTTCACTACAGAGCCTGCGCGGCAGTTCCTGAAGTTTTTCATCCTTGTCAATCAGTTTTTCTACGTCCCTCACGCACAAACTCCATTCAAAAATTCTGTAGCCTTGGCCACATCTTCCTTACAACCGATATAGATTGGTGCCCGTTGATCCAGTCCTTCCGGGGCCATGTCCAGGATCGGCATACAGCCGTTGGTGGCTGCACCGCCAGCCTGCTCAATCAGATATGCCATGGGATTCAGCTCAAACAAAAGTCGCAGTTTACCGTTAGGAGAATCGGTCAGAGCCGGGTACATGAAGATACCTTTCCCCTTCATCAAAATCTGGTTGATGTCCGGCACAAACCCGCCTGAATAGCGCAGTTTTGAACCTTTATCCTCCAGGTAGCGGATATAGGCTTCGTTTTCTGGTGTATATTTTTTACGTAGACCGCCTGGTGAGTAGATGTCCCCCGAAGGCTTCATCTGGACTTTTTCACGGGTCAGGGTAAACTCCATCAGGTGGTTCATGGTGAATTCGTAGACCCCTTTGCCTACCGAATAGACCATAGAAACCCGTGGGCCATACAGTATGTACATGGCTCCAACCATATTACGTCCTGGCTGCAACAGGTTGTCTCCCTGATAAATACCAACAATGGTTCCTACCGCCAGATTTACATCCACCAGTGAAGAGCCATCCAGCGGATCATAGGCGACCGAAAACATACCTAAAGGATTACTGGTTACCTGAAAAATTTCATCCATTTCTTCAGAAGCGATATTACAGACAACGCCGGAGTACATCAGGCGCTTGCGCAAAATCCGGTCAGAAAGAACATCCAGAGCCAGCTGCTCTTCACCATACAGGTTAGAGGTACCGGCAACCCCCAGATCACCGGTTCGCACCGCATTGATCACATATTTGCTGGCCTCGGCAATCTCACACAGCAGGTGTACCAGATTACCACTGATATTCTGCTCGCGCAGATGGCGACGAAAGTCTGTTTGAAATTTAGTACTTCCGGGCTCTTTGCCCATAAGGCAATCCTCCTGAACAGGTAGTATGCTAGATTAAGGTATAGATAGTACAGGACATGCCTGATTTCAAGGGGAATCAGGCAATCGCCAGCAGTGATGCAAGATATGTTATCATTCCATCCAGTACAAAAACGGAAAAGAGACTGGTAATGACAGCTCGGGTTGCAGCTTGTGGAATCTCAGTAGCACTGGTACCGACCGTCATACCTGCATTGCAACAGATGAGCGGGATAATCAGGCCAAATGCCGTTGCTTTTGCCATGAGTACCCCGACTTCGCGCAGCCCAAGGGAGGCAACAATACCCTGTATAAACTGGTCAAACGGGATATGGTGACCAAATGATACAATAAGAAAGCCGCCAACGAATGAGGTAAATACAAAATAGACCGTAAGAAGCACGACCGATGCAGCAACGCCGACAACACGGGGCAACAGCAGATAACGTTCAGGATGAATTCCCAACCGCTCCAATGCTGCGATCTCACCATTGATCTTCATGGCGCCTAACTCAGCCGCGATAGCAGTACCGCTACGGGCAATCACGATCATGGCAGTCAGCAGTGGGCCAAGCTCAAGAAAAACCACCCAGACTAAAACCTTGCCGGTTAACGAACCGTTTCCTCCACCAACCAGACCAATAACCTGACTGACAATAACGGTTCCCAGGATAACGGCCACCAGCACAATGATTTTTGCTGCCTCAAGTCCGGTAAAGTAAAGCTGCTTCAGCAAAACTGTGCGGATAGCCGAATTCCCCAAAGAAGGTGGACTAACCAGCGACACCATTGTCTGCAGGATCAGCCGGGTTATGGTGATAAAAAACTGTCCCCTGCGGATCATAAACGCTCCTACCCGCTCAGGAAACGTTATGCCCAACTCAGATGTCATAAATAGTGCCGTCCCGTAGTAACTCAACCTGCCGGATTCCCATCTGCGCTATTTCGCTCTTGATCTGCTCATAGTACTGGGGCTTTGGATGGGTAATCAGAATTCTTTTGGGTAGAACAGTAATTTTAGCAAGCTCTTTTTCCAGTAATGAACAACAAAGATGCTGGGTCAAAAGAGCCAAGGGTTCCTGACTGTTAGGAAAAGAGACCTCAACAATCAAGGCGTCAGCACCAGAGGCATAACTCCAGATCTCTTCGGTAGGACCAGTGTCGCCGGTGTACACCAGACGGCGTCCAGCATGTTCTACACAATAGCCAACTGCAGGAACAGTATGATGCACCGTTATTGCCGTCAGGGTATAATCATTAAGACAACAGGATTCTTCACGTTTATCACAAAGCATCACCGGCACCAGCGGTTCTATGGTGTTGAAGCGGAGTACTGGTTCTTCAACTGTTGGCAGACAGGTAAAATCAGGCCAGATCAGCCCGTTAAACAGGTGGTTTCGTAGCGCATCAATAACCGACTGAGGTGCGTAGACATCAACCAGATGGCGCAGGTTTTTAACAATAATATTGTCAGCCAGAGCCGGAATACTACGGATATGGTCCAGATGGGCATGGGTTATAAAGATGTTTTTGATTGACCACTGTTCCGCTTCAGTCAATACAGAACCGATAGTACCGGCGTCAAGTAGCAGTGAGTCATCAATCAGAAAGGCTGGAGGCCTGAAATCAGGAAATTCTGCTCCGGCACTTCCAAGGATACGCAGCTTCATTGCTCAACCTCCCTGTTCATACACTGATACTGCATTACAGAAACTGCTCTTTTAATTGCCGGATTATTTCAACCTGACGACAGTAAATATACTGTGAAATAACCATATCTGCATGTTTATCCGGTTCAAAACGGAATGTGTGAATAAAACCCGCATCATTTTCAGACGATTTTATCAGTGTTGCCGGTAACAGCAATGTAGCTCCCTGAACAGACAGTTGCAAGATACCGCTGTCTGAAATACCTGCAGGTACTGCCTGCTGGTTATGTATTGCAACCCCTGAGACTGAAATATCATCCGCACGACCGGATAAAGACTGTGTTTCAGCAGTGTAGGTGGCCGACAAAAAACCGTCAATGCTCACCCGTACAGCCCCACGTCGTTCTGCACGGATAGCGGCGTAGGCAAAACGTCCCAATACAGCGAAACAGTTTTTGACATTCACATATTCAACAAAACAATGAACCCCCAACCCCTGGGGAAACAGGACGCTGGTAAGCAACACCTGTTTTTGTAAACCAAGTACAACTGCTTGTGCCTGATGGGCGGTTATCTCTATGCAATCAGTATCAATAGTTTCAATTTTTGCCGCATAGCTGATTGGTACTTCTTGATAATAGTTCAATAATTTAAGGTCATTTTTAAGGCGTCCTGCCTTTATCTCACGCAGGACATGCAGGATAGCCTCCTGATCCTGTTTACCATCTTGTATGCTTACGATTTGGAACGTCTCGCGCACAATCCCCCCATACCATCTATCCAAGCGGTTGGCAGACAGGGCAAAAATGAGTTCCCCGTTGACCAAGCCGTTCTTTAACTATCAAGGCACCACAATCAATACATGGCTTGCCTCCCCGTCCATAGACGGCTACGGGAAACGAGCCCGCCTCAAAAACACCATCAATATTGGCCCCTTTTGCCCTAACAGCCTGGGTTATCACACCATGCAAGGCATCGTACAGACGATCAGCCTCTTCAGTTTTCAGAGCAGATGACAGCTTCAATGGATGCAGCTTGGCCCGAAATAACGTTTCATCAGCATAAATATTACCAACACCTGCAACAAACGACTGATCCAACAACAGCGGCTTTAACTGTCTCCGCAAACCAGACAAACGCTCCAGAAACATCTCCCGCTGAATCAGTAACGCATCTGGTCCCAGCTTTCTGGTAACCTCATGGGGATCACCTACCAGCCAGACCCGACCAAAAGCACGGGGATCATCAAATCGAAGGGCAAGCCCCTGATCCAGTAACAATACCAATCTTGTATGACGATCTTCAGCCAGTTGCTCCGGCACCAGAAACAGACGGCCAGTCATACGCAGATGCAGAGCTAACCAGCTCTGCTTTGCGAAATGAGTATCCTGAAATTTAAAGAACAGATATTTGCCATGGCGCAAAACATCGCTACAGACAGTGCCAGTAAGAGCTTCGACAATAGAACATGCATTTCCGTCCACAACTGAATTACGCAGAATGCGAGCCGAGTGAACCCTTCTGCCAATCAATGAAGGAGTGCTGGTAGTCAGACATTGTAAAACAGACTCAACCTCTGGCAGTTCAGGCATTATTTGCTCTTGGCCGTATAGACACCATCCCAGTCAGCTGGTGGGGGTGTTTCAAGATAGTCTGCACAACGACTACTGTAGAGCCTTGAAGGGCCGTCTGAATAGTCAGCTACCAACTGATCGAAAATAAGTTGTGCTTCCGCAAACTGTTGCAAACGGTATTTTTCAAGTCCCTCTTCAAAACGTGGCAGCAATTCAAGATTGGAAATCATCAGTTCATACATCACAATCGGCAGGTGTTTGCCCTTCACCCGCACCCGGTCAACTTCGCGAAAGGTAAAACGACCGCTGCTTACCTGTTTGTGGGTGTCTTCGCTAACCAGAATGTGAGAACCATAATACTTGTTTAGTCCTTCCAGGCGGGAGGCCAGATTAACCGTGTCTCCGATAGCGGTATAATCAAACCGGATATCTGCCCCCATATTTCCGACAACTGCGGGCCCCGTGTTGATGCCTACCCCGATATCAAGCGTGTGCATACCCCGTTCCGCAAAGCCAACATTCAAGTGCGAAAGCTCTTCCATCATTTTTACTGCAGCAACACAAGCATGCTCTGCATGGCCGGGAACATCCAGCGGGGCATTAAAGATGGCCATAACAGCATCGCCAATGAATTTATCCAGGGTGCCCTTTTCTTCCAGCACAATTCTTGTCATGGGAGACAGATACTCATTCAAAAGCGTTACCAGCTCAGGAGGAGTCAGACTTTCCGAGACCGTGGTAAATCCACGGATATCCGAAAACAGGATTGAAATTTCGCGCTGTTCCCCACCTAAAACCAACTTGTCAGGGTTTTTTTCAATCTCACGCACCAGATCTGGTGAAACATAGTTGGAAAACGCTTTTTTCAGCTGACGCCCTTTTTTCTCAACCACCAGATTACGCCATGACTCACTGCCCAGGTAGGTCAGACCAAGCCCCAGCATCGGGTAGATGACCGCCATATCCCGTAAACCAAGAGTAAAGCCCAGATAGTTTATGGTCAGGAACAGCCCTGTTGTGCCTGCAAACGCCGCAAGACCGGCAAAGGTGCCGGGCATAAAGGCCAAGACAAGACCAAGAAATATCGGTAACAGCAGGATACAGAGCAGCTCATACATCTGGGTTATACCATCATACTTGAGGAAACGGCGCTCAAGTGCATTGGCGGCAACCGTAGCGTGAAGCTCAACACCTGGCTGGAGTGCGTCAAAAGGCGTGGGACGGATGTCGTAGATACCGATCTCAGTAGCCCCTACAAAAGCCATTGCACCTTGCAACTCATCCTTTTTTAACCTTTTTTTGATCACATCTACTGCAGAAACAGTCCTGAAAGAACGGGCCGGACCATAGTAATTCAGTGCCATGGTCCCATCCTCTTGTGAGGGCACCCGCAACGAACCGATCTGCAGACTGTCAATACCGTAGGGCTTTACCTCCAGCATGATATCACTGCCCAGGTAATGTCGTAGTGCATTCATGGCAAGTGAAGGATAGATATCGCCATTATAAAGCAACAGCAGAATTGAACGCCGGTAGAGACCATCACCATCAGACCTGGCGTTAAAAAAACCAAAATCCAGTGCCTTGGAACCTAATTGTGGAAGATTTATATCAAGGTTTGCATACTGAGTTAACGGAATTGACTGAACACCCTCGGCAACCTTCATCAACTTAACAGTGGACCGTTCCATCTGGGCAATGGCTGCCGGGTCAACAGCCTGTTCTTCTTCACGAAAGAAGTACCCCATGACCACATTGCCAGACCTGGCAATTGAGCTGGCCAATAAAGCATCTGCTGCCGAAGACTGAGGCTCTGAAAAAACAATATCCAGTGCGGTGACTTTGGTGCCGTAGTAAGCCAGGTTTTCAATCAGTTTACCGGTAACCTCACGGGACCAGGGCCAGCGACCAAGCTCCTTAATGCTGGCATGGTCAATGGCCACCACCACCACATCCTTGTGCGGCGTGATTGGGCCCCGCACACGGAAACGGGCATCCTTCATCCGATAATCAAGCTGTTGTAATGCCTGAGGAGCCAGACGATACCCTATCAAGGCAAGAATCGCGGCAATTAAACCAAAGGCAACAAAAGCAATTCGTTTTTTCATGTAAACAGGCCTTATTTGCCAATGCCGTTCAGCAGAGTTTCGGCATTACTACGGTGTTTGCCTTGAGGATACATCTTCAGGTACTGCTCAAAACGAAGTTTAGCCTGCTCATTAAAGCCCATTTCAGCGAGGGTCTGGGCAGCGTTGAACAGGGCAAATTCAGCCTGTGGCAGCTTGGGGTATTCTTCCAGCACCAGCAGGTACTCTGCCAAGGCAAGCTCCGGGTTAGACAGGAACCGGGCATAGACCGCTCCACGCTCCATATGGGCATCAGCGCGTACTGAATCTACCTTGGTCAGGTCCAGCGCAATCTGAAACACATTCAAGGCATCCTGATATTTACCACTGTCAGCCAGATAGTGGCCATGATTGATATTCCAGCGGGCACAAATATCAACAATCTTGCCTGAGTCAGTCCACTCCTTGGGAGGCTCTGCAGCAGTCACACCATCAAAGATCCCTTTTGCCTCAGCCAGCGGCGTCCCCTGATCAACTTTAACCGGTTCACCTGGAGGCAGCCCTCGAGTATTCTGGACATAGGTTGCAGAGGTCAGTGGCTGCTGTCCTGATTTGCCATCGCCGGAAACCGCAACAGTTCCTTCATTGCCAAAGAAGACGTTGGCCTGGCCTTGCGAAAGCATTAAAAACTCGGTCCCTTTTATTCCGGCTACTGCAGTACCGCTTTTAACCGTCATGCCACTCTGTTTGCCACCAAACTTTACTACCGAGGCGCGCAGCTTACCTCCGGCCAGGTTAAAGGTACCTTCACGCTTGTTTTTAGTCAGCAGAAAACTGGTCACCTCAAATTCTGTGTTGTTTGCCAGGGTAAAGGTACTTTTATCATTCAGGGTTAGTTCAACCCAACCCTTAGGACCGGTCTTGATCCAGGTACCGGTGGCAATGGCAGTGTCTTTTGCCAAAGGGGCATAGGGCACACCGGCCTTTACCCGCATATAGGCCTGACCAGTAAGTCCGGTAATCTTTCCAACCGGAGCTGCAAAAACCAGAACTGGCATGAACACAACGGTAACAAGCAGAATTAATAACAGTTTTTTCATGGGAGACCTCCTGAGAAGTATCAGTTTTATGTTGATAGCGTAGAGATAATATTCGTATTTTTCTGGTGATTGTAGCAGCATTTCAGCTTGAGTCAAACATTGGCAATCAAAATATCCCGTATCAATCCTCTTGAGTATCAGCCGGTATCTGCTATTCTTGCTCCATTAATAGGTGCAGTAACGATAATCTAACCTGAGTTTGGAGTACTAATCATGGACCAATCTCCAACGCCTGATATGAGCCAGCTTAAGCAGCAGCTTGAGTACCGTAAGCGGCTGATGGACAAAATTAACGAGATCCACTCCGCAGACAACCTCAATACTATTCTGCTTCATATAAAAGACAGTATTGCAGCCCTGTTTACTGCCCAACGAATTACCATCTATCTGGCCGATGCCAAGCGTAATCTGCTTATCTCAAAGGTTCTGTCCGGTTCGGAAGTTAAACAGATTATCGTTCCGATCTCCGACACCAGCCTGGCTGGCTACTGTGCTCTTTCAGGAACCGTTCTGAATATCAAAAATGCCTATGATGAACATGAGTTGAAGATGATCAGCTCAAATCTGAAATTCGACATCACCTGGGATCAGAAGACCGGCTTCATCACCAAACAGGTACTCTGTGTACCGATGAAGTTCCAACGCACCCTGATCGGGGTAATCCAGATCATTAACAAACAGAACGGCCTCCCCTTTGATGATACAGATATCACCTATGCTCTGGAGCTGGGCACATCGCTTTCAATTGCCATCCACAACATCTACCGGTTGCAGGTAACCACCAAGATTATTCGCCAACGTAGTCGCTATAACTACCTGCTGGACCATAATCTGCTGGATGAAAAGGCGATTGAAAAGGCATCTGTTCACCCTGATGTGGTTAAATTTGGCCTTGATGTGGTTTTGATGCGGGAATACAAGGTTCCCAGAGAAGAGATGGCCAAGGCCTTGTCACTCTTTTTTGGCACAGAATTTATCAACTACGAACCTGCAGCCCCCCCCATGGAGGAAGATCTGTTAAAACGGATCAAGCCTGATCGCCTGATGAAGGAATGGTGGGTTCCGTACAAAATTGAAAACGGTGTACTGTCTATCATTATGGATGACCCGACTGATCTTGGACGTCAGGACATGATCAAGTTCATCTACCCGGAATACAAACGGATCAGCTATGTCGGGGCGTTCAGGGATGATATTCAGAGTTATATCGGACTATTCTACAACCGGGGCGCTTCAATGGCCTCAGGTGGCAGCATTGATGAGCTGCTCAATAAGCTGGATTCAACTGATGAGCCGGAAATAGAACATGAATCATCAAAGGTTTCTGAACAGGACAGCGTGATTGTCCAACTTGTTAACAAGATTATTATTGATGCTGTTCAGGGCAAGGTCTCAGATATCCATATCGAACCTTACCCAGGCAAGGAAGATGTAATTGTCCGCACCCGCATTGATGGCCGCTGTAAGGTCTACCAACGGATTCCTTACAAGTACAAATATGCCATTCCCTCACGGATCAAAATTATGTGCGGACTGGACATCTCTGAACGCCGCAAGCCCCAGGATGGCAAGATTGATTTCAAAAAATTCGGTCCACTTAATGTTGAATTGCGGGTAGCTACCGTACCCACGGCCGGACAACTTGAGGATGTGGTCATGCGGGTACTGGCCTCAGGCGAGGCTGCTCTGCCCTATGACAAACTGGGCCTCACTGAACGCAATAATAAAGTCCTGCTTGAATGCATTAACCAACCCTATGGCCTGGTACTGGTTGTCGGTCCTACCGGCTCCGGTAAGACCACCACCCTGCATTCAGCTATATCGGTTATCAATACACCTGAAACAAAGATCTGGACAGCGGAAGACCCGGTGGAAATTACGCAACGGGGTTTGCGTCAGGTTCAAGTACATCCCAAAATAGGCTTTACCTTTGCTGCTGCCCTGCGTTCCTTCCTGCGGGCAGACCCTGATGTGATCATGGTGGGTGAGATGCGGGATCAGGAAACCGCCGAGATCGGTGTTGAATCATCCCTGACCGGCCACTTGGTCTTTTCTACCCTGCACACCAACTCGGCACCAGAGACCGTTACCCGTTTGCTGGATATGGAGCTGGACCCGTTCTCGTTCTCGGATGCCATTCTCTGCATCCTTGCCCAACGGCTTTGCCGCCGTCTTTGTGACTGCAAACAGGAGTACCAGCCGGACCGCAAAGAGCTTGAAGATATCATTATCGAATATGGAGTTGAAGCATTCAGAAACACAGGGATTAATCCTGCTGACATCAGGCTTTGCAAGGCAATTGGATGCCCAAAATGTGGCGATTCCGGTTACAAGGGCCGCCTGGGGATCCACGAACTGCTCAAGGGTAGTGATGAAATGAAGACCTTGATCAAACGTAAGTCAGAAATTGAGGCAATTCGTAAACAGGCTATCAACGATGGCATGACCACCCTGAAGCAGGATGGTATTCTTAAATGTTTCCAGGGGCTGACAGATCTGAAGGAAGTGCGCAAGGTCTGTATCAAATAATGCAAAGGAGGTGACCATAATGGCAATTTGGAAATGTGCCTGCGGCTTCAGCAAAGAAGGACGCTGCAAACCGCAAAAATGCGAGAAATGTGGAGAAAAAGGGAAGTTCAGCAAGATTGAATAGCATACATTTTAGGGCGCTTAATCAGACAGATTAGGCGCCCTGCCCGATACTGGGAAAGGGCTCGCATGATCAATCCGGACAAACTTCCTGACGGGATTTCATTGAATGACCAGATACTTCTAGAAAAATGCAGGGATATCGAGTTACTAAGCCGAGATCTGTATACCTGTTTTGCTGAGACCTATAAAAACTCTGTTGAGGCAAACCAACTTTGGCTCAAGACTGCCCAGGAAGAGCAGAATCATGCCGATCAGTTTACCCTGGCTCTGAAACTGCGCAAAGGCATCCAACTGCGTACCGATAGCAGCCATAAAAAAGCGGAACAGCTGATCAAGAATCTGCAAACCACGCTTGTCAAGGTACAACAGTCACCGCCAACACTGATTGAAGCGCTTGAATTCTGTATAAAACTTGAACATTTTCTTGATGACCTTCATCTCTGTTGTATGACGGAATTCAGCGATCCGTCTTTCAGCAACTTTTTTACCGCCATGATGTCCAGTGACCAGGAGCATATCGCCTCTATCGAGCTGTTGCTTAAAAAACTGACCGCTACCGTGCAGAACGATCCCATGCCGATAGCGGAGCAAAAAACGGTATCGGCATCTGACAGTTCAATGTCTGCTGAAAAACTAGAACCATATCAAGGTAAGATACTTGAATTGTTTAAAGAGCAGGAGCTTTTGATGGCTTCCCTCTATCAACATCTTGCCCGTCTCTTCCCTGCCCATGCAAACGACTATGCACAGCTTGTTGCAGAAGAAATGGAGCATGCCGGTTGGATTGATCAGCTCCAGAGCGCTTGCCTGTCAGGTAAAGCCCGTTTTGCTGAGGGGAAAACCCGCAGTTACACGATCAGCGGCATGATTTCCTATCTTAAAGATTTTAAAAAACGTCTTGAAACCGGTGATATAACAGAACTGCAAGCCCTTACTGCAGTGACTGATTTTGAAAATGCACTGATAGAACGTAACATCTTCCAGCGCTTTAGCGGTGACACGACTGAAGTTGCTAAAAAACTGTCATTTCTTGAAGATAACCAGAAAAAGCACACTAGTCGCATCACGGCACTCCTGCAAAAACTCCGGGCAGAAGGTAAAAACCACTAGCATTGATGCAACTGAACTTTGTGACTCTGGAGCACACACCATGAACCTTCCTGAACCAGCCAGCAGTGTTTTGATCGTTGAAGACAGCACAACCTTTTCAAACCTGCTCAAACGCCGGATCAGCCAGGAACTTGGTCTGCCGACGCTTGTTGCGGCCAGCCTTGCCGAGACAAAAAAACTGCTTTTTGATCATTTTGATGAGATTTTTGTGGCCCTTCTGGATCTGAACCTGCCCGATGCCCCTGATGGCGAGGTAATCGCCCCGGTGCTGGCCTATGGTATCCCCGTTATCGTCTTTACCGGCACCTACAGTGACGAAACCCGTGAAGCGTTGCTGTCCCGCAATGTGCTTGATTACGTGACCAAGGAAAGTGCTGAAGACCTCAACTACCTGTTGAAGCTGATCACCCGTCTGCAAAAAAACTGCGCCACCAAGATACTGGTGGTGGATGACTCTGCAACCGCCCGCCTCTTTATTATGAACCTGTTGCGCCTGCGCAAGTTTGACGCCCTTGAGGCAGAGAACGGGGCCAGGGCGCTGGCGCTTCTGGACAAACATCCTGACATCAAAATGGTGATCACCGATTACAGCATGCCGGAAATGGACGGTTTTGAACTGACCCGCCGGATCCGTGCCAAAAGAAACCGCGAACAACTGGCCATTATCGGTATCTCTGCCCTGGGATCAGGCGCCATGTCGGCCCAGTTTTTAAAAAAGGGGGCCAATGATTTTCTGGTCAAACCGTTTGTCAATGAAGAGTTCTTCTGTCGCATTGAGCAGAACCTGGATCTGATGGAATACATTGATGAGATTCACTATTTAAGCCAGCGTGACTATCTGACCGGCCTGGGCAACCGTCGTTATTTCTTTGACGCCGCCCCCAAACTGTTGGCAGCGGCCAAACGGGAAGGGCAGCCGGTCAGTGTCACCATGCTGGATATTGACCACTTTAAAAAAGTAAATGATCGCTATGGCCACGACGGTGGCGATGCAGCCCTGCGACATCTAGCGCTGATCATGCGCGAGTTTGAGTCCCCCCGCACCCTGGTGGCCCGTTTTGGCGGCGAAGAGTTCTGCATCGTGTTTGTCGATGATGCCGGTGACGCCCCGCAACGGATTGAGACCTTGCGCCAGCGGATTGCAACATCGCCGGTCCCCTGGCAGGATGGACAGCTTTCAATTACCGTCTCCCTTGGTCACAACCTCGGTCCGGCAGAAGATCTGGAAAGTTTGTTGGCACTGGCAGATGAACTGCTCTACCGGGCGAAACAGGGCGGCAGAAACCAGGTGGCTGAAATTATCAAATCTTAATGGCATCCGAAAAACAAAACAGTTGCGGGAAGACTGTCGGCTGAGATAAAGACCATTGCAATCTTAAATGTCTTGTAAGGAGGAACAGTATGGATAATCTGATAAATCTCGACCAAACCAGCGAACTTGCCCCCGGTGTCTATTGGGTTGGGGCCGGAACCAAGACCTTTTTAAGCCGCAACAGCTTCTTAAGGATCTTTAAGGGGAACGGCACCACCGGCACCCTGCTGATTGATCCGGGGCCGACCAATGACCTGGAAAGCCTTTCGCAAAAAGTATCCGCCGTGTTGCCTGGTGGCCTGGCAAAGATCAATCTGGCCTTTATCAACCACCAGGACCCTGACGTGGTGGGGGTATTGCCGACGTTGACCAAATTAAACCAGAATTTAACCGTGATTGCCACCGAAGACACCTGGCGGCTGGTAAACCTAAACGGCATGACCCAAACCAGTTTCCGGGCCGTTGACCGGATTCAGGGGCAGCGGGTGGTCTTGCCCACCGGCCACAAACTGCAATTTATCCCGACCCCCTTTTGCCATTTTCGCGGGGCCTGTATGCTCTATGACCTTGAATCGCGAATCCTTTTTACCGGCGACCTGTTTGGCGGTATTGCCGCAACAGGCCTGCACGCAGTTAGCGACAACTGGGCCGGGATCAAGGCCTTTCACCAGCTCTATATGCCCAGCAATGAGGCGATCAAGCTGGCAGTCAAAAAAATCCGCGCCCTGGATCCCCCCCCTCTGGCACTGATGCCCCAGCATGGCGGGCTGATTAAAGGCGCGTTGATGGAGCAGTTTATGGATCAGATGGAAGAGCTGCAGGTGGGACTGGATATCATTACCTCGCTCAGCGAAAAACTGCCGGCCCTGATTGCAGCCTTAAACAAGATTCTGGAAATTGTGCG
Source organism: uncultured Geobacter sp. (assembly GCA_964576485.1). GTDB lineage: Bacteria > Desulfobacterota > Desulfuromonadia > Geobacterales > Pseudopelobacteraceae > Trichlorobacter. Next base: position 14,764 of record CAZNWF010000064.1, read on the forward strand.
GGAGATTCTGGGAGAAGCGATGGTCCACAAAATTATGGGCTACTTTAAACCCGATGGCACCTATCCTGCCCTGTTTACCCTGGGGCACGATGAACAGGTAAAAGATATCAAAGGCGAGCCGGTGGAAGCGGTTGAATCGTTGTTGAAGCTCTTTCTCAAATTTGCCACGGAAGAACAAAAAAACGCTATGCGGCCACGTATCCTTTTAGAATTATTACACCATGGACTGCCTCCCTTTGATTTTTTACTAACCAGGGATGATGCGCAGGTTGATTTACTGCCGGAAACGGCAACCTGATCTTTAATTCCGGTTGCAGTTGCCACTAACTATGCTATATGCAGTAGGACTATTGTATATTCCTTCGATAAATCAGAATGTTGCATAACTTTTAGGCAATATGAAACACAAGGAGGCCTATTGACCATGCCAGAAATCACTAGCAGCGCACCGTTCCCTGATCCCCGGCTTGCCCTGCAGGAAGCGATGGTCTTTCTGGGCGCCATTGCCAGCGGCATGGAGGAGGCGATCGGCGAATCAGCCAACAGCATCTCATACCTGGCCGGCAAGAACCTTGGCAAAAACCTCTCCAACAAGATTCCTAAAACAGATGATGTTGAACAAGCCCTGGAAGCAACCCGCAAGGTTCTGGTGGAAAACGGGTTTCTCTGGCTGTTCGAGCCGTTTCAGATGCACGATCAGCCGGCCATGGTGCAGAAAACAGCAGAGGGGAGCGAGATTACCCTGGTCTTTCGGGACTGTATGATCCGCCAGTCACTGTTCCGCTTTGGCCACGCCCAGAAAGGCTCGCTCTGCACCATGATGAACGGTTTTTTTGCCGGAGCGCTGGAGAATATCATGGGGACCGATTCAGCGCTGGAAATCATCCATGCCGGTGAAAACGCCTGCATGAAAAAGCTGACCGTCCGTCAGGCCGGGGGTGCTGCATGAGTACCGAAGCGGTTACCATTAACACTGAGTGGCTTTCCGACTGTTCCGGCTGCCATATTGCCATAGTTGATGCCCTCGCAAATTAAGCGCTGCTCGTTTGACAGTTGAAGGGTTGCCAGTTGTGGTGGATCGGTAGAAACGGTTCAAACAGCGGCCTGATTTCGCCTAATAACCGCCGTAGTTGCTCTTTGACAGTATCAACAAGCTCTGTTGAGTTGTTTCCAGGCGGTTTTTCATCTTTTTTCCGTCTGTTTTGCTGATTTCTAAACGCAGTTGCCCGGTGGATGTTCAATCCTGCTGCCTTCAGAGTTGCTGCCAGTCGCACC
>CAZNWF010000065.1:0-15878 GCA_964576485.1 uncultured Geobacter sp.
AATGGCTCTGAAGGAAACTCTCAAGCAGAAAATCGAAGAGCATCGTCCCCGCACCGCCCGTCTGGTAAAAGAATTCGGTAAGGTAAAGATTGATGAAGTAACCATCGATCAGTGCATCGGCGGCGCCCGTGACGTCCGTAACCTGGTAACCGATATCTCCTACCTGGACCCCCAGGAAGGCATCCGTTTCCGTGGCAAGACCATTCCTGAGACCTTTGAGGCGCTGCCAAAAGCTCCCGGCTCAAAATATCCTACGGTAGAGTCTTTCTGGTACATGCTTCTTACCGGAGATGTTCCGACTCAAGCTCAGGTTGATGAAGTTGTTGCTGAGTGGAAAACTCGCCAGGAAGTGCCTCAGTATGTGTTTGATGCTATCCGCGCCCTGCCGAAAGACAGCCACCCGATGGTTATGCTGTCCGTAGCTATGCTGACTATGCAGAAGGACTCCAAGTTTGCCGGCTTCTACAACTCAGGCAAGTTCAACAAAATGACTGCCTGGGAATATGTCTATGAAGATGCCAGCGATATCGTTGCCCGTATCCCTATTATTGCTGCCTTCATCTACAACCTGAAGTATCGTGGTGACAAGCAGATCGCTATCGATCCTAAACTGGATATGGGCGCCAACTTTGCCCATATGATCGGCCAGAAAGAGGAGTACAAGGACGTTGCCCGTATGTACTTCATCCTGCACTCCGACCATGAGTCCGGCAACGTATCTGCACACACCACTCACCTGGTGCACTCCGCTCTGTCTGACCCGTACTATTCATACTCCGCAGGTCTGAACGGTCTGGCCGGCCCGCTGCACGGCTTGGCAAACCAGGAAGTTCTGGATTGGACCCTGAAGTTCCAGGAGAAGTACTGCAAGGATGTAGAGCCTACCGCAGAGCTGATCAAAGCCGCTCTGTGGGATACCCTGAACGCTGGTCAGGTCATCCCCGGCTACGGCCACGCTGTTCTGCGTAAGACCGACCCACGCTACACTTCACAGCGTGAGTTCTGCCTCAACACCCCGGGCCTTAACGAGTACCCGCTGTTCAAAGTTATCGCCATGATCTTTGAAGTTGCTCCTGGCGTTCTGACCGAGCACGGCAAGACCAAGAACCCATGGCCAAACGTTGACGCACAGTCCGGCGTTATCCAGATGTACTACGGTCTGACCGAGTACGATTTCTACACCGTACTGTTCGGTGTAGGCCGCGCACTGGGTTGCATGGCTAACATTACTTGGGACCGCGGTCTGGGTTATGCCCTTGAGCGTCCGAAGTCTGTTACTACTGCAATGCTGGAGAAGTGGGCTGAGGCTGGCGGGCGTAACTAATCACCGCCTGCTGTTATTGCAACACAAAAAGGGGATGCGTTCGCGCATCCCCTTTTTGCTGCTCGGTTATCAACCGGCCGCTAAGTTATTGTGCCATAATCGCCCCTGTGTGTTATTTATCTTGCGGTTTCAGGCCATACTGAAGCAGTTTACGCTGCAAGGCAGTACGCTCCATTTCCAGAACTGCTGAAGTCTTATCCAGATCCCAGAGTGACTGTTGCAGAGCCTGCAGGATAAAATCACGTTCAAAGCGCTCACGTGCGGAACGCAGTGACTCAACGCCACATTCTTCCCCATCGACAGGTTCGTACGGTTCAACTGCCCCGCCCCTGCAACTGCCACCCGGTATAAGCTCTGGCAGGTCATCTGCGGTTACTGACGGCCCTGCCGCCATGATTAGTATTCGTTCTACAATATTTTTCAGCTCACGGATATTGCCTGGCCAGTCGTAGCTTTGCAGGCAAGCAAGAGCAGAATCATCAAACGTCTTGGGTTCCCACCCCTCGCGACGATGGAACTGCCGAACGAAATGCTTGACAAGCAAAGGTATATCTTCTCGACGTTCACGCAAAGGCGGCAATGTAAGCGGCACTACCTGCAGTAGTTGAAAAAGATCCTCACGAAATTGGCCATCTTTAACCGCCTGAGAAAGGGAACGGGATGATGCAGCCACAACCCGCACATCAATCCGAACCGGACGTGCCCCCCCACAACGCTCAAAACATTGCTCGGTAAGTATACGTACCAATTCTCCCTGCGCCTTTAAAGACAGTTCCTGTATCTCATCCAGGAACAGCGTACCACCGTCGGCGAGGTCAAGACGTCCACGCTTCTGACTATCCGCTCCAAGGTACGCTCCCCGTTCATGGCCAAACAGCTCATCTGCAAGCAGTTGTTCTGGCACGGCAATACAATTAATAGACACAAACGGCTTCTCTCTGCGGGTACTGTAATGATGAATGGCACGAGCAACCAATTCTTTGCCAACGCCCTCCTCACCATGAATAAGTACCGGAGTTGACGCAGGTGCAATCCGCTGTACCTGTGCACGTAAAAGCTCTAAACCAGCAGAGGATCCGACCATTTCATGCTCTTTTTGGACAGATTGCCGTAATGCCTCATTTTCTTTACGTAACTCTTTAAAGTTAAGCGCATTGGCAATGGTGATTAAGACTTTGTCCAGTGAAAAAGGTTTTTCTATAAAGTCAAATGCCCCCATTCTGGTTGCCTTAACTGCCGTTTCAATAGTCCCATGACCGGACATCATGACCACGGTCAGATCAGGGAAAAGATTTCTGATCCGATCAAGGGTCTGAATACCGTCCATACCCGGCATCCAGATATCCAGAAGCACCAGATCAGGCACCTCCTCACGTATCAGATCCAGTGCATCAGCCCCATTTTCAGCATCCAGCACCTGATAGCCCTCGTCTTCAAATATTCCGCAAAGAGAAATCCTGATGCTTTCCTCATCATCAACAACCAGGATCAGTTTTGACATACATGTCCCCCCATCATGACCTAAGCAACCGGTAGTTCAATAACAAAACAGGCACCGTTCGGCAGAATATCGCGAACTCGAACAAAGCCGTTATGATCAGATACGATACTGGTAACAATAGCAAGCCCTAACCCGGTACCGCCCTTTTTAGTTGAAAAATATGGTTCAAATAGTCGTGACTTTACCTCTGCAGGAATACCTGGGCCGTTGTCCGCTACACTGCATGAAACCATTTTGAGCTCTGCATCATAGGTGGTGGTAATAATGACTATTCCCTTGTTATTCATTGCAGTAACCGCGTTTTCAAGGAGGTTGATCAAGACCCGCTTGATCTGATCACGGTCAATCTTCACGGTGGGAAGCTTTTCATCAGGTAGAAACTGATATCGAATCTCTCGGTGAGCCTGTTCGTAGAGTGTCAGGGTTTCACGCACCAATTGATTCAAATCATTATCAGTAGGTTGAACTGCCGGCATCCTGGCAAAGTTTGAAAACTCATTTACCAACACCTTCAACTCATCAACGGCCTTGCTGATCATTGACGTACACTCATCAAAGACTTTACCATCTTCATCATTGGAAAAACGGGCAAGATACCGTTTTCTCAAGCGCTGGGCCGACAATTGAATGGGCGTAAGAGGATTTTTTATTTCATGGGCAATTCTGCGCGCAACCTCTCGCCAGGCAGCCATCCGCTGCCCTTTAACCATCTGTGTCAAATCATCCAGAACAAGTACTGATCCCAAAAACTCGCCCTGTTCATCTCGCAGCATACTCAGATTCATCTGCAGGACATGACGTTCACCACGCATTTCCAGAGCAATTTGGCGACTGATGGTATCATGACGGGTCAGGGCCATATCGCGTAGAGCGTCACGCACAATCTCCAAGTGTGCCTCTCGCATCACTTCACGAAAGTTACGCCCTAAGACATTTAGTGTGTTAATATGCAAAAGACGTTCAGCAGAAGTGTTAATGGTGGTTATAAGTCCATCTCGATCAACTGAAATAACACCTGCGGCAACATTTCGCAGGACAATCTCCATGTACCTGCGGCGAGATTCAATCTCCAGGTTGATGCGCGTCAATTCATCATTTGTTGAACTCAAGATCTGGCGCTGCGTCCTCAGATCTTGGATCATTGTATTAAAGGCACCTACCAACATACCAATTTCATCTGGTCCTTCAGCATCAATCACTACATCCAGATCACCATCCGCAACGGCGCGCGTACCATCAACCAATGCCTGGATTGGTTTGGTCATACTGTTAGCCAGATAAATGCCAATCCAGAAGGCAAGAAACACAATCACCGATGCAATCAAAAAAAGAACCAGCAGATATCCAGTAGTGATGGGACTTTTAAGAATTTTCAAACGTCTGAACTCTTGATAGGAGTCAGATATTTCACGCATCTTGCTAACCAGCGAATGGGGTACATAGTAATTCACCACAACAACACCAACCACGTCTCGGTCATTATAGGTAGAGTATATCGGCACAATGCCACGAATGAGGTCAGCCTTGCCAACTGAATTCACCTTGGTAAGTTCACGACCTGCCAGTGCCTGATTGATATCCTCTGAATTAGGACTGGTTAAATCACCTAACGGTACTTCAGGGTTTGAGGCTCGAATCAACTCCTCGCGCTGTGATGAGAACACCTCTACGATACCGAGATTGTACTCCTTCTGCTTTTCACGGATAAGCATCTTCATGCGTGGCAGACTGTCTTCGTTCAGTAAACGATCGCGCTTGATGCTTGCACTGATCCTGCGAGCATAAAAGAGCGCATTCCCGGCTGAAGTTTTATAATATGTTTGAGCGACCTCAAGTGATTCACTTAAGGATGTTTCAACCTGTACGTTGAACCAATTTTGGACGCTGTTGCTGATAAAACTAGCTGAAGCAAAAAAGAGTAGCATTGTTGGAACAAGAGATAAACCGACAAAAGAAATGACTAACTTGGTTCTAAGGCGGGTTGCCAGAACATTTGAGCGACTTTCAACTAAAAGTTTGACGATATTCCGGCTTATAAGGTAAACAAGCAGGACCACAAGAAGGACTATGACATTAATCATGCCAAAGATAACAACGTTACTTGACAGAGGCGCTTTAGAGCTAATTTGAGTTAAGCGTATCTCAATGCCGGTCAAAAGCACAATCAACAGTACAGATAAAACAATAACAAGCGCTTCTCTGATCCGCTTTTTACGTTCTTCGACTGACAGCACCTTGATACACCTCCCTCACAGCAGCGACAAGCAGTTTAAGTAAAAAGAGTATCACACTGAATCCGGCTTGAAAACCGTATTTACACTGCTATAATTATCTCTATTTACAGCATAGCTTTCAACGGAGACCGTATGAAAATAACTGATAAGAATGGAGTACGAGACCTGCGCAAAAGCGGCCAGTCAACTCCTTCAAAAAAAAGCGGCGCAGGTCTCTTTTCACTTTTCTCTTCAGAATTGCAGTCAAAACAACAAGAAACAGATCACTACAATCAAGAAATATCAGAGTTAAAAACTTCGCTTGAATCAGCAGGTAAAACACTGGAAAAAGAGCCAACAATACATAATTTTAAAAAATTCAGAGAACTTTTAAGTAAGCTTGCCAAGCAGGTTTCAAGCGAAGCATACCGACTTGAAAAAGTTGGCGGTACACCGATGAATCCTAGATATTATGAAATAATAACCGTGATTGACAAGGAAGCGGACAAGTTATATGAGCTTCTCGTAAAGGAACAGAAGGACAGAATAGCTATCACTGCCTCAGTAATTGGCATTAAGGGGCTTGTTGTTGACCTGATAACATAGCTAATCAGATTAAAACAAGAAAAGCGGTCCAAAATGGACCGCTTTTCTTGTTGTCAAGCCGGTTACATTAAACTTGTTAAGGCGTGGTTTCTTCAACAAGTTCGATTACAGAAAGAGATGCAGCATCACCTAAACGTTGCCCAAGCTTGATAATACGGGTGTAACCGCCAGAACGCTCCTTGTAACGGGGAGCAATGGTGCTGAATAACTTGGTCACTACCGACTTTTCACGTATATAGGCAGCTGCCTGACGTTGAGCATGGAGATCACCCCGTTTTCCCAGGGTAATCATCTTCTCAGCTACGGAACGAATCTCTTTTGCCTTGGCATCAGTAGTAACAACACGCTCATGGTTAAGGAGTGAAGTTACCATATTTCTGAACATGGCAATACGGTGACTGGTGGTACGGCCAAGTCTTCTGCCTGATTTATTGTGACGCATTGGTTCTTCCTTTCTACTGTTCTACAAAAATATCCACACCTTTGCAAAGGTGTTATTCTTCATCCTTCTGCTCACCGCGCAGGCGTTTAATCACTTCAGGATCTGGGAAAGAATCCAGTTTCATACCAAAAGTTAAACCCATTTCATTCAGAATATCTTTTATCTCATTGAGCGATTTACGACCAAAGTTCTGTGTCTTAAGCATTTCTGCTTCAGACTTTGATACTAGCTCACCGATCAGTTTAATACCGGCGTTTTTAAGACAGTTAGCTGAGCGAACAGAAAGCTCAAGTTCTTCAACAGTACGATACAGATTTTCATTTATCTTTGAATCATCTTCAGCAGCTTCATCTTGATAAAGGGGCTCTGACTCTTCATCGAAGTTGATAAAGATTGACATCTGTTCTTTTACAATCTTAGCAGCATAGGCAATGGCATCATCTGGCTTTACACTGCCATCAGTCCAGACTTCAAGTGTCAGCTTATCATAGTCAGTCATCTGCCCTACACGAGCATTGGACACAACAAAGTTAACTTTAATAATTGGAGAGAAAATAGCGTCTATAGGTATAGTGCCTACAGGTGCCTTTTCGTCACGGTTCCGATCAGCAGACACATATCCTTTTCCAATCTTTACCGTCATCTCCATTTCAAGGACAGCGTCCTTGCCACACGTGGCAATATGCATATCTGGATTCATGATCTCAACATTATGCGGAACCATGATGTCAGCGGCTTTTATGATGCCATCGCCTTTATGAATAACACGAATGGTAGCCTGATCAGTCCCGTGAAAACGGAGTCGAACACTTTTAAGGTTTAATATTATATCAGTTACGTCTTCGGTAACACCAGGAATAGATGAAAACTCGTGTTGCACTCCCTTTATACGTACAGACGTAATTGCAGCACCTTGCAAAGAAGAAAGCAGGACTCTCCGCAGAGAATTTCCAAGCGTCGTACCAAAACCACGTTCAAACGGTTCAGCTACAAACTTACCATAAGTTGCTGTAAGAGTTTCTTTCTCTATCTGAAGCTGTTTCGGCTTTATCAGATCACGCCAGTTTTTATACATTCAATTCCTCCCCTCAAGGGGTAAACGATAGACTACTGCGCAAACCAATACTGAACAAATACTATTTGGAGTAAAGTTCAACAATCAGCTGTTCCTGGATTGGCGTTACGATATCTTCCCGAACTGGTATCAACTTCACAGAGCCTTTAAAAGCATCACGCTCAAGCTCCAACCATTGAGGTATACCACGACGTACAACTGCATCCAGAGCTTCATTGATAGAAACCACCGCACGACTCTTCTCACGCAGTTCAATCTGGTCACCAGCTTTTACTTGCATTGAAGGAATGGTTGCTTTGCGTCCATTCAGCACAAAATGTCCATGACGAACCAGCTGACGGGCTTCTGAACGTGAAGAAGCAAAACCTAAGCGATAGACAACGTTGTCGAGGCGACGTTCAAGAAGGGTAAGCAGGTTTGCACCGGTAACACCCTTCATACGATCAGCACGGTCAAAATAGCTACGAAATTGTTTTTCAAGCAGACCGTACAACCGCTTAACTTTCTGTTTTTCACGCAACTGCACACCGTAATCAGAGGTTTTAGAACGTCCTTGACCATGTTGGCCCGGTGGATAATTGCGACGCTTGAGGGCACATTTATCTGTATAGCAACGGTCCCCTTTCAGGAACAGTTCCATATTTTCTCGTCTGCACAAACGGCAGGATGGTCCGATATATCTAGCCAAAACAGCCTCCTCTTACTGTATCAGGTACTTATTAAATAGCGGTTATTTTATACTCTTCTACGCTTAGGTGGGCGACATCCGTTATGCGGAATAGGCGTCACGTCTCGAATGAAGCTAACATTCAGACCAGTTGCCTGCAAAGCACGAAGTGCTGATTCACGCCCTGAACCTGGTCCCTTAACATACACTTCAATATTACGGAGACCGTGTTCTTGAGCCTTCCGAGCACAATCTTCAGCAGCAACTTGCGCTGCAAACGGAGTACTCTTACGGGAACCCTTAAAGCCTTTGGCACCAGCAGTAGACCAGGCAACAACATTACCCACCGGATCTGTGATGGTAATAATGGTATTGTTAAACGTTGCTTGAATATGAGCAACGCCGTTGGTAATGTTCTTTTTTTCTTTCTTTTTTCTGACGACCTTTTTTGGGGCGGCCATACTACCTCCAGACGTATTCTGTGGTTAAATTACTTCTTCTTGCCAGCAACCGTACGAGCAGGACCTTTACGTGTACGTGCATTAGTCTTCGTACGTTGTCCACGACAAGGCAAGCCTTTACGATGGCGCAAACCACGATAGCACCCAAGGTCCATCAAGCGCTTGATATTCATAGACACTTCACGACGAAGGTCACCTTCAACCTTAACATTCTTGTCTATTTCTTCACGCAGCTTGCCAACCTCAATTTCAGTGAGTTTATCAGTGCGAGTGCTACCGTCGATACTGGTAGCAACAAGAATATTCTTGGCGGTTGTACGCCCTATACCGTAAATATAGGTCAAGGCGATTTCTATCCGCTTGTTTTTTGGTAGGTCAATACCCGCAATACGTGCCACTGCTCGTCCTCCTTGGTTGTTACCCTTGACGTTGAGAATGCTTGGGTGTGTCACAAATAACGCGCACAACACCTTTGCGCTTAATGATCTTGCACTTATCGCAGATCTTTTTGACAGATGCCCGAACTTTCATTTCTGATCACCTTTCTGCCTGCGCCTCTTAGAGGCGTGTAAGAATATCAGGACCGTTTGACGTTATTGCTACAGTATGCTCAAAATGCGCAGAAAGACTTCCATCAGCAGTTACTGTTGTCCAACCGTCATCGAGTACTTTTACCGCAAAACCACCTATATTAACCATTGGCTCAATTGCAAGCACCATACCGGCCTTAAGCTGAACACCTCTTCCAGCTAAGCCGTAATTAGGGACTTGCGGTTCTTCGTGCAACTTTTTACCAATGCCATGCCCAACAAAATCACGTACAACAGAATATCCAGCACTTTCAACATGGGCCTGAACAGCAGAAGAAATATCAAACAAACGGCCACCAGGTATAGCTTGCTCAATTCCCTTATAAAGCGACTCTTCTGTTACCCTGAGAAGTCTCGATGCCTCAGCATTAATAGAAGCAACAGGAATGGTAACAGCAGCATCCCCATAAAATTCGTCGTAGAGAACACCAAAATCGATACTAAGTATATCACCATCTTTAAGGGGTGTTGAATTCGGCATGCCATGAATCACGCGATCATTGAGAGAGCAACAAAGAGCAAAAGGGAAACCAGCGTACCCTTTAAAGGCTGGCACAGCCTTACGCTTCTTAGTTTCCTTAAGTGCTATCTCTTCCAGATCAAGCGTCGAAACGCCTGGTACTGCTTTTGCCTTTAAATGAGTAAGAACTTCTGCAACAATCTGACAAGGCACGCGCATCCGTTCAATCTCACGCAGAGATTTCAGGACGATCATTATTAATTCACCAAAGCGTTTATGATCCGCTGCTGAATCTCTGCTATCGCCCCCATACCAGGGATCGAACACAAGACATGCTTAGACTTGTAGTAGTCTTTAAGCGGTGCAGTTTGTTGCTCATATACCAGCAACCTGTTTCGAACCGTATCCTCTTGATCATCTGCCCGCTGCACCAAACCTGAACCACAGACATCACAAATTCCCTCTTTTGAAGGAGCATCAAAAGTGATGTGGTAGCCCTTACCGCATGAAGAACAGGATCTGCGCCCGGATAAACGCTTTACTATCTCTTCAGTGTCAACCTCAAGGGACACGACATGGTCGATTGCACGACCGGCTTGCTTTAAAATAGCATCTAATGCGTCAGCCTGAGGTATCGTACGCGGAAAACCATCAAGCACAAAACCAGTACGACAATCATCCTGCACAATCCGTTCTGCAACAAGACCAAGCACAATATCATCAGAAACAAGACCACCCTTGGCCATAATTTCCTGTGCCTTTAAACCAAGCGGTGAACCAGCCTTTACAGCTGCACGCAACATATCACCAGTAGAGATCTGAGGAATCTTGTACGCTTCTACCAAGAACTGAGCTTGCGTACCCTTACCAGCCCCCGGAGGACCAAACAGAACCAAATCCATACTACCTCCGGCCTCTTATCCTGACGCCCTTCAGAAAGCCATCATAATTACGGGTTATAAGATGCGACTCAATCTGGGCTACCGTATCCATACCTACGCCAACCGCTATCAAAAGCGAAGTCCCACCAAAATAAAACGGTAAATTAAGTTTAAAACCACCTACCAGCAGTGACGGCAAAACACAAACCAATGAAATATAGATAGCACCAGCAAAAGTCAGCCTGGTAAGTATGCTATCCATATACTCTGATGTTTCTTTACCTGGACGAATACCAGGAATGTACCCACCATGCTTTTTAATATTTTCTGCAACATCTGCAGGATTAAATGTGACAGCCGTATAGAAATAGCAAAAGAAAACAATAAACGCAACATAAAATACATTATACAACCAATTGCCTGGTGTCAGCATCTTTGCAAACTGCTGAACTGCAGGTATATTGATAAAATTAGCAACTGTTGCAGGAAACATTATGATCGATGATGCAAATATAGGAGGAATTACACCGGCCATATTCACCTTTAGAGGCAAGTGAGACGTTTGAGGACTAAACGTCTTCAAACCAGTAACCCGTTTGGCATAGTGAATAGGCAATCGGCGCTGACCACGCTCTACAAATACAATAGCAGCTATAACGGCAGCCATTAAAACCAAGACAAAAATCAATGAAAACAACGATAAGTTTCCACTGTTAATCAGCTTAAATGTATTGGCTACTGCAGAGGGAATAGTGACGACAATGCCGGCAAAAATAATCAACGAAATGCCGTTGCCAATACCCCGCTCAGTCATCTGTTCACCAAGCCACATAATAAAGGCGGTTCCAGCAGTCAAAGTAATGATAGTCATCAGACGAAAAGACCACCCGGGAGTAGGTACAACCAACTCACCTGCAGGTCCCCGCATACTTTCAAGACCTATCGCAATACCAGACCCCTGCACTATACTAAGCAGTACAGTACCATAACGAGTGTACTGGGTGATTTTTTTTCGGCCTGCCTCACCTTCCTTGGACAGTTTTTCAATGGCTGGAACAACTACCGTCAAAAGCTGAAAAATAATGGAAGAAGAGATATATGGCATGATGCCAAGCGCAAAAACAGACATCCGTTCAAGTGCGCCGCCGGAAAACATATCAAACAGGCCCAGGAGTGTCCCTTGAGCCTGTTTAAAAAAATGAGACAGCGCTACAGAATCGATTCCAGGTGTGGGAATATGACATCCGACCCGATACACTGCCAGCATACCCAGTGTGAACAACACCCGCTTCTTTAACTCAGGAATACGGAAGATGTTCTGAAAAGCCTCTAACACGCGCAGGTATCCTCTACTTTACCACCAACTGCCTGAATTTTTTCAATTGCGGACTTACTAAATTTATCTGCTTTTACTGTTAAAGCCTTGGTAATATCACCATTAGCAAGAACCTTTACAGGAAGATTTGATTTTTTCAGCAAGCCTTTCGCATTCATGGCGTCACGATCAACACAGCTTCCAGCTTCAAAAACATCAAGCTGCTGTAGATTTATAAGAACATACTCGTTCCGATCAAGCGGTCTAAATCCACGCTTCGGCAGGCGACGTTGAAGTGGCATCTGACCGCCTTCAAAACCTGGCTTGATGCTACCACCGGAACGGGCCTTCTGACCTTTGTGACCTTTAGTAGCAGTCTTACCATGACCAGAGCCAATACCGCGTCCGATACGTTTTCTATTTTTAGTAGACCCCAGTGCGGGTCGTAGACTGTTCAGTTCCATGGAGGTCTCCATCCTTTACTTAACCTTCAACATATGGTTTATCTTGTTGATCATCCCGCGTGTTTCAGGAGTATCCTGCAAGGAAACCGTCTGGTGCAGACGACGTAAGCCAAGGCCACGCACGACCGCACACTGCTTCTCCGTAGCACCAATAGTACTTTTAACCAGGGTTATTTCCAGCATGTTACTCATGGTATCAATTCCTTCGTCAGGGAGTCTTACGTCTGTTTATTCAGCCAGACCACGACGTGCTATAAGCTCTTCAGGGGTCTTAAGCAAACGCAGACCTTCAAAAGCAGCCTTTACAACGTTATGTGGGTTATTTGACCCGAGGCACTTGGAAAGAATATTGCTAATCCCGGCAGCTTCAAATATCGCACGGGAAGCGCCACCTGCAATAACACCTGTACCGGGTGAAGCTGGCTTCATAAGAATACGACCGGCTCCAAATCGTCCGATAATTTCATACGGAATGGACTGATTTTGATTAACCGGAACCTTGATCAGGTTCTTCTTAGCCTGCTCTACGCCTTTACGGATCGCTTCAGGCACTTCGTTTGCTTTACCGAGTCCATAGCCGACATGCCCACTGGCATCACCAACAACGACTAGTGCAGAGAAACTAAAGCGACGGCCACCCTTTACAACCTTAGCAACACGGCTGATGTGCACAACCCTGTCTGTCAGGTTTAAATCGTTTGCGTTAATCCTGCTCACTACAAACCTCCCTGGGAGAGTGAAAACTTAGAAATCAAGACCGGCTTCCCGAGCCGCATCTGCAAGAGCCTGTATACGGCCATGATAAAGAAATCCGTTGCGGTCAAACACGACGGAACGAATATCTTTTTGCAAGGCAACCTTTGCGATTGCAGCACCTACAGCTGCTGCTGAAGATTTATTTCCTGTATGAACCCCAGACTGAGCAACACCTTCAGTGCAGGTTGATGCAGCAGCCAATGTCACACCCTGAACATCATCAATCAGTTGAGCATAAATATGGTTTGCGCTTCTAAAAACATTCAAACGTGGTCGCTCAGCAGTACCAGTTACTTTTTTACGGACTCTAACCTGGCGCTTGAGGCGCGTAATTGTTTTTTGTGATGTCTTTCCCACGGATCTGCTCCTTACCCTGTTACAGGTTCCTATTTTTTACCAGTCTTACCAGCCTTACGAAGAATGGTCTCAGTGGCATATTTGATACCCTTGCCTTTATAAGGCTCAGGACCACGGAAGGAACGAATTTTGGCAGCAGTTTGACCAACCAGTTCCTTATCAATACCTTTTACAGCGAGCTTTGTCATTTTATCAACTTCGACAGTAATACCTGTTGGAAGCGGAAAGACAACCGGATGAGAATAGCCAAGACTCAGCACCAATTCAGATCCTTTAACTTCGGCACGATAACCAACACCGTTGATCTCAAGATCAGTCTGGTAACCGGTAGTCACACCGACAACCATGTTGTTTACCAAAGTCCGGGTAAGTCCGTGAGCTGAACGAGACTTAACTGCATCATCAGGACGAGTAACACAGATTTTACCGTCTTCTACTGCAACGGAAACTTCTGGCATAATCGTACGGCACAATTCACCCTTGGGACCTTTGACGGTCAGGATTGAATCAGCAAAGGTCACTACGACCCCTTTAGGAACTTCAATCGGCAATTTCCCGATTCGTGACATTGTGTGACTCCTTTAGAACTGGGACTGACTACTTACCATACGGTGCAGAGCAGTTCGCCACCGATACCGGCCTGACGGGCTGATACATCAGTCATGATGCCCTTTGAAGTTGACAGTATTGCAATGCCTAGACCATTTTTGATGGTAGGAATTGACTCAGAGTCAACATAGGTCCGGCTACCTGGCTTACTAATCCGGGTGATCTCATTGATCACAGGATCTTTTTCGTCGATGAACTTCAGATAGACCCGCAGGACTCCCTGACGATTATCAGCGATAACCTTATAATTTTTGATGTACCCTTCTTGCTTCAAAACCTGGGCGATATTCACCTTGATATTTGAAGAAGGGATATCGACCTTTTGAAGCTTAACCATATTCGCATTACGAATTCTGGTCAGCATATCGGCGATAGGATCAGTCATTGACATCGAGACGCACTCCTCTGTGTGTATGCAGCATTACCAGCTGGACTTGATAACGCCGGGGATCTGTCCGGCGGAAGCATATTTACGCAAACAGATACGACACATCTGAAATTTGCGATAATAAGCCTTGGGACGTCCGCAGACCGGGCAGCGGTTGTGCTGACGTACCTTAAACTTAGGCGTGCGCAGCGATTTGTTGATCATCGAGACTTTAGCCACGGATTCCTCCCACTAGTTCCTGAACGGCATGCCCATGTATTTCAACAGGGCCTTGCCTTCTTCATCATTTTTAGCTGACGTTACAATAGTAACATTCAACCCCTTGATTTTATCGATTTCATCATAATTAATTTCTGGAAAAATCAATTGTTCTTTGATACCCAAGGTGTAATTCCCCTGACCATCGAACGCCTTACCAGAGACACCTTTAAAGTCACGTACACGAGCAAGTGCAACGTTCATCAAGCGATCTAGAAACTCATACATCCGTTCACGACGGAGAGTAACCATACAACCTATCGGCATCCCTTCGCGCAGTTTAAAACTTGCAATTGATTTCTTTGCCTTGGTAATAACAGCTTTTTGACCAGAAATCTTACTTAACTCAGATGCAGCAGAATCTAGAATCTTTATATTCTGAATTGCTTCACCAAGTCCCATGTTGACTACAATCTTTTCAATTTTGGGAACTTCCATAATATTTTTATAATTGAACTCTGTGCGCAGTTTCTGCACTACCTCGTTCTGATATACATCTTTCAATCTGGCCATGGCCTGGATTCCTCCCGATTAATTCTCCAGAGAGATGCCGCACTTTACGCAGGTACGTTGCTTTTCACCGTTATCCAGAATCTTTACTCTGGTACGTACAGGCTTCACGCACTTACTACAGTAAAGCTGAACATTTGATACATGCAGTGCAGCTTCTTTTTCCGTAATGCCACCAGGCTCATTACCCCGTGCACGTACGTGACGTTTTACCATATTCAGGCCTTCTACAAGAACTGAATCCTTTTTAGGGAGCACCTGAAGTACTTTACCGGTTTTCGTCTTTTCCTTACCGGTAATTACCATTACCGTATCACCTTTGGCTACGTGATATTTTTTCGTTTGCATCAGTGTTTCTCCAGTTTTCCGTTAAAGTACTTCCGGTGCAAGGGAGATGATCTTCATGAACTTTTTAGCCCGCAGTTCGCGAGCAACTGGTCCAAAAATACGTGTTCCTACCGGTTCTTTTGCGTTGTTGATGACAACACCAGAGTTATTGTCAAACCGAATGTAAGAGCCATCTGGACGGCCAAGTTCTTTAGCGGTGCGTACAATAACCGCCTTGACCACATCACCTTTTTTAACCTTGGAATTCGGCAGCGCTTCACGCACTGAGCAGACGACTATGTCACCAACTCCTGCATATTTACGCTTAGACCCGCCAAGCACCTTGATGCAAAAAAGCTTTTTTGCACCAGAGTTGTCGGCTACGTCAAGTATAGTCTGCATCTGAATCATGATCGTATCCTCTCTGGGGTGCTGCTAAGCAGCGCTCTCAAGAATCTGGCGCAGGGCCCAGCGCTTGTCTTTACTTAATGGACGGCACTCAACAATCTGTACCTTATCCCCTGCTTTACAGCTGTTTTTTTCGTCATGCACCTTATATTTAACACTACGCTTGATGTACTTGTTGTACAAAGGATGTTTAACAAGGCGATCAACTCTAACAACAACTGTCTTTTCCATTTTATCACTGACTACTATGCCGGTCTGAGTACGTC
>CAZNWF010000066.1:0-15740 GCA_964576485.1 uncultured Geobacter sp.
GCATTCAGAAGGTTACAACATTTTTGGCAGTTTAACTGCCGTTTTTAGGTTCAATGAAACTGATAATGTCAGACGCACGCCAGCAGGTGGTGGCCGGTCCCAGCTTCACCGGCTGGGGATAGCGACCTTCTTTAACACCAGCCAGCCAAGAGGAACGACCAACGGGGACAAGTTCAAGGACCTGGGGCAGGCGTAGCAGCCCCAGGGGGTTGATGGTGGCGGGCTGTGCCGCCGGGGGAGTGGTTGTGGTTTTCATTGCGAAACCTCCTTTTTTTTGGGGGGAGGCTACGCAATGAGAATCCGCGCTAATGGGTAAAGCGGATTCCGCGATAAGGCTTAAAGCGGATTATTTTTGATCCGAATTAAACCTTGTGAGACGATTTTGTATTTGCTTGAATGATGTTCCTTTTTCACATCCTCGACAATAAACCTTCCCTTCAGAAACCTCCTGAATAACTGGATGATTGCCAGGCTTAGCCAAACGCCGCAACTCGTTAACAACCTCCATGTACTGTGGGGTGCGCCCATGTTTTTCAATAAATTCTGAGCGTATGGCAAAAAGTATGCGCCCTAAAGCATCAAGACGCCTTTTTGAGACAGGCAGTGATTTTATACTGGCTGCTTTTGTTGTTGAGAGGGTAACGGTATTAGTAGGTGGGTTTTCTGCCTCAAATCGCAAGACCTCATCCAAAGTAATATGATAGCCCGTGACGGGTCCAGGAACGAAGTGGACCGGTTCACGCTTCCAGGCATCAACAAAACCACCACCGCGTTGTCTTGATGGTCCTCTAATTTCCTCAGCCTTTAGTTTTTTAGTTGTGATATAGCGCTCAACAAGCGTCTTGGTGCATTCTCCATATTTTTTAGCCCATCTTTCGGCAAGTTCTACAACAGTGAAATAATCCGGGTCCGGCAGTCCCATATTCCGCCCCCTTCGTGCGGTATCCCTCAACTTGAAAAATCCCGTGAAGGGCCGGGAGGGTCCGGCCTTTTCGCCCCGTCGGGCTATCACGGGAAAGGTATTTATATCATTCGGCTTGCTTCGTCTAAACGGTCGTTTAGAGACTGGATGCTTGTTGCAATATCTTCGAGCAACCAAGCTATTCCATTTGCGTCCGGGCCTTTAAACTCATCAACCCTTTTTTTAAAAGATTCTGAAATAAATTCAAGCTTTGCAAGTGCTTTGACGTATTCGTGATGTATCGAACCAATTTCCTCTTTTGCTTGTTCTAACATACCGCCCCCTTTCATACTGCCTTGTGTAGTGGTATCACCCTTGCCCCATCCTTCAGGCCGTCAAGGTAATCAGACCAATGCTGCATCATCTTGCGCCGTTCATCAATGAACGCAGTCCGGTTGTAGGCCCTGCCGTTCGGGTCTTTTACCGCATGTGCAAGTTGGTGTTCGATAATGTCAGGCCGGAAGCCTAGTACTTCATCCAGAATGGTGCGGGCTGTGGCGCGAAAGCCGTGGGCCGTTACGGTGTCGTTATCGTACCCCATCCGCCGGAAACAGGCGTTCAGGGTGTTATCAGATATGGGACGTTCTGCTGATCTGGTAGAGGGGAAAACATACTTGCCGGTCCCGGTCAATGGCCTGATCTCTGCCAGGATTGCCAGGGCTTGACCAGATAGGGGGACCGTGTGAGCACTACGCATCTTCATTTTTTCGGCGGGAATGCTTATCTGTGCTGCATCAACGTCAATCTCGGACCATTCCAGGTTCCGCAGTTCACCAGGACGCATCAGCAGCATAGGCAGCAGACGCAAGGCGCAGCGGCTTTCAATGCTGCCGGTGTAGCCATCTATTGACCGCAGCAGGGGTGCAAGCTCTTTCGGGTCTGTCACGGCTGCAAAGTGCCGCTTCTCCACCTTGCGGAATAGTTCAGACGGCTTCAGGGCTGCCGATGGATCATGTGCAACCAGGTCATGAGCTACAGCATACCGGAACACCTGCCCGCAGATAACCTTCACCCGCTTGGCGGCCTCCACGGTCCCCCGCGCCTCGATCTTCAAGAGCATGGTGCGAACATCCGCCGCCGTTACCTCTGCAATGGGCTTATTGCCGAATGCAGGCAGGATGTAGTTATTAAGCCGCCCCTTGATCGACACAACATGGCTTTCAACCCATTCCGGCTTGCGCTTCTCAAACCATTCAGTAGCCACAGCCTCAAAGGTTGACGCAGCAGCCACAGCAGCGGCCTCCTGAACAGCCTTTTTCACCACTGCCGGGTCTTGACCATTGGCAAGCAGCTTGCGGGCATCTTCCCGGCGGTCCCGTGCATCAGCCAGGGAAACGGCTGGATACTGCCCCAGGGCCAACAGTTTCTCTTTGCCGTCAAAGCGATACTTGAACCGCCACAGCTTGCCGCCGGATGGAGTGACCAGCAGGAATAGGCCGCCACCATCAGCCAGCTTATAGTCAGCTTTTTTAGGTTTGGCCTTGCTTACCTGAACATCAGAAAGGGGGGCTATCTTCTTGGGCATGGTTGCTGTCCTCCCGGTTTTGGGGGTATCTCCCTTGGGGGTATCCACCTCACACCCCCACACATACCCCCACACATACCCCCAAAAACATCAGATTCCAGCATGCCCCTGCGGACTACATCGGACAAGAGAAAAAGAAAAAGCCCCGTATTTGCGGGGCTTTCTGGACTTCACCGGACTGAGCCGGATTGTTGTATGGCGGAGGGGCAGGGATTCGAACCCTGGGTACCTTGCGGTACAACAGATTTCGAGTCTGTCACCTTCGACCTCTCGGACACCCCTCCTGAAAAAACGGCCTGATTGCTCAGGCCGCATTGTCTATACATCATGCAGCTAAAAAACTCAACCTTGTCCTTGTCTGCTACGTTTTTTTTGACGTAACTCAGAAAAAAACGAGGTTAACAGCCCGGAACATTCCTGCTGCCTGATGTTGCTGATCAATTCACAGCTATGGTTGAGTCGCGGGTCGTTAGACAGGTCATATAATGATCCGGCAGCACCGGCCTTGGGATCAAAGCAGCCAAAGACAACGGTTGGTATGCGGGCTAGAATAATGGCCCCCATGCACATCAGGCAGGGTTCAAGCGTCACATAGAGGGTACTCTCGAGCAGCCGCCAATTGCCTAGACGACGGGCCGCCTTGCGAATAGCCAGCAGTTCGGCATGGGCAGCTGGGTCCTGCCTGGTTTCACGCAGGTTGTGGGCACGGGCAATGATCTTGTCATGCTGCACGATTACGCAGCCGATCGGAACCTCGGCAACCGCCTCAGCCTTACGTGCCTCGGCAATCGCCTTATCCATCCAGTAGTCATGGCTGCGCTGCATCTAACTCTTTCCCATCATACCGCGAATGGCAGCCGGTAGATCAGCAGGCAGCATGACCATCTTTGAATTTTGGGAGGTTGCCATTTTCTGTATTGCATTAATATAGCGATCACCCAGCAGAAAGAGGGTTGGCAGGTCACGGTCCTTGACCGATTCGCTGATGTCAGAAATTGCACGTGCCGAGGCCTGTGCCAGGCGGACCTGGGCTTCTGCCTCGCGCTTGGCGGCCTCAAGTTTCCCATCCGCCTCGCGGATCATCGCCTCACGCTTGCCTTCCGCCTCAAGGATGGTGGCCTGCTTGAAACGGTCGGCACTGGCCTGCTGCTCCATGGCCCGCTGCATGGATTCTGAAGGCTTGATATCCTGGATCTCAACGGATTGGACATAAATTCCCCAGTTGGCCACCTCTTTGGCAATATTCTCCTGCAGGCGAGCCTTGATATGCTCGCGCTCTGACAGGGCATTGTTCAGATCCATCTGGCCGATAATGGCCCGCAATGAGGTCATGACCAGATTCTGGATGGCGTATTCATAGTTCTGGATTTCGTAGACCGCCCGGGTGGGGTCCGTTACCTTGATGAATGCCACGGCGTTGGTGATAATAACGGCGTTGTCCTTGGTGATGACCTCCTGCGAACCGATGGAGAGCACATCCCCTTTGGTGGAAACCCGGTAGGAAACGTTGTCTATGTAGGGAACAATAAAGTTAAGCCCTGGTTTTAACGCCTTGTGAAACTTGCCAAGCCGTTCTACCACCCATTCCTGGCCTTGTGGCACCGTTTTAACCCCGGCAAAGATGGTGGCGGCAACAAGAATCAAAAGTACAACAACAACAAATAGAGCTGGCATGGTGGTATCCCCCTACATCTTTTTGACTTTAAGAATCTGGCCTTCGATATCTTCAACCATGACCGTATCACCAACAGTCAGCGGTTCTTCGGCAAAACAGGCCCATTCGTCTGCACCCAGTATGGATATCCTGAACCTGATCCGGCCTTTGGCATAGCTGTCAACCGTACCTTTGATGATGATGCCGGTTTCACCGATAATCCCTTCCTTTGAAAGCCCGGCATGGGTCCGGTCCCCTTTGGGCTTGAGATACTTGAACCAGAGTACGGTAAAGATAACCGAGCCTATGGCCCAGAGGAGCACCTGAAGCCAGTCGGGTAGTGATGGGGCCAGAGCTACCAGCATACCAACCAGTAAGGCCCCCAGACCAAACCAGATAATGGTAAAAGAGGGAATGATCAACTCAAGGCCAATCAGTATAAAGCCGGCCAGTACCCAGTACCACCACTCGATTTTCATTGTGCCTCCCATCTGCAAGCCGCTTGTTGGACAAAAGTATAGCAGAAGATTTCCGCTTGAAAAGTAACTACACCAGAGTAGTCAAAAATTATTTGCATTCTTTCTGAGCGAGTGGAATAATAACACCAAGAGAAGGAGGTGTAACCATGGACGTAAGCTCAATAGCAGGTGCAGCAACTCTTATGCAGTCGTCTCAGACGCAACAGGCGCTGTCAGCATCCATGATCAAGATGAATGCAGAGTCACAGAGCAAGATTGCAGAGATGATCCAAAAGAACGCTCAATCGATGCCTCAGCCGTCTCAGGGCTCTGTTGCCGGTTTTTCTACCTACGCTTAACGTAGAAACAACGTATACCATTCTGTCTACTCCTGAAGCCTTTCGGTTTCAGGAGTATTTTTTTGCCTATAGGTCTGGATTCGTTCTGGCAGGGGAGTAGCCGCCTGGTGGTTGTTGTGCTATTAAGGTAACAGCAAAATGTCGGGTGTAAGGGAGTGGCTGGATGAACAAGAAAATACTTTTACTACTGATTGGTGCAGCGGTTATTGTACTGGCGGCAGGTGTGGTTGTTCGACGAAACCATACGACGAATGGTGGCGAACTCAAGCTTACCGGAACGATTGAAACCACGACCGTGGCAGCTTCCTTCAAGGTGCCGGGGCGGTTGAAGGAACGGTTGGTGGATGAGGGACAGCAGGTAAAAGTTGGGCAGATTGTTGCCCGGCTGGAGGATGACGAGCTGAAAGACGAGCGCACGGCACGTGCTGCAGATCAGCAGGCCGCCCAAGCTGCGCTGGCAGATCTGAAGGCGGGCAGTCGACAGGAGGAGATTGCTGCCAGTGTCGCAACCCTTGCCCGGCTTAAGGCAGAGGCAGAACGGGCAGCTCAGGATGCGACCCGGGCTGAAGCGCTATTTAAGAAAGAGGTAATACCGCGTAAGGAGCTTGATGCCGCCAGGGCAGCAAAGGATGCAACCGCCGCCGCAGTGCGTGAGGGAGATGAACGGTTGAAGCTGGTAAAGGTTGGTCCCCGTCCCGATGCCGTAAAACAGGCGCAAGCCCGGCTGGAAGGCGCCGTTGCCGCCCGTTCGCTGGCTGATACCCGTTTGTCACAAGCAGTGCTTGCAGCGCCGATCAACGGCACCGTCATGGCCAAACATGCGGAAGCAGGCGAACTGCTGGCCGCTGGTAGTCCGGTGGTCACCGTGGCAAAAATGGATGAGGTCTGGGTGCGGGCTTATCTGCCGGAGACGCAATTGGGCAAGATCAAGCTGGGGCAGGTGGCCACTGTCACCAGTGATACCTGGAAGGGACGGGCCTATCAGGGCAGGGTCAGCTTTATCGCCTCTGAGGCAGAATTTACCCCCCGCAATGTCCAGACTGAGGCGGAGCGGGTCAAGCTGGTCTATCGGATCAAGATCACCATTGCCAATCCACAGCAGGAGCTGAAGCCGGGTATGCCGGTGGATGCCGTGATTGAAACGTCTAAACCTTGATTTTGCCACAGAGGACACAGAGGACACAGAGCAGAGCACGTTTTGGGCTTTAAATGCTTGAATTCTCATTTTATGTTTTTTGATTGTCTCTGTGTGCTCTGTGACCTCTGCGGCTATCAAAACGGTGGTTTCCAATGATTGAAATCTCCAACCTGACCAAACGCTTCACAGATCTGATCGCTGTGGACGGCCTCACGCTTTCTATCCCCAAAGGTGAGCTGTTCGGTCTGGTGGGGTCTGATGGTGCAGGCAAGACCACTAGCTTACGGATGTTGACCGGGGTGCTGGATGCCGATAGCGGCCAGGCCACGGTACTGGGCTGCCCCTGTCATGATCTGGAGCCGGTCCGCTCCCAGATCGGTTATATGAGTCAGCGCTTCGGCCTGTATCCTGACCTGACCGTGATGGAAAACATCCGTTTTCATGCTGATATCTTCGGTGTGCCAAAGGGAGAGTGGACCGCACGGGCAGAACGGCTGCTGGCCATGAGTGGCCTGCAACCGTTTGTCAAGCGTCGAGCCGGTGCCCTGTCCGGCGGCATGAAACAGAAACTTGGGCTTTGTTGTGCCCTGATCCATACCCCCACGGTGCTGTTCCTTGATGAACCGACCAACGGCGTTGATCCTGTCTCCCGCCGGGATTTCTGGCGTATTCTCGATACCCTGCTGGCTGAAGGGGTCACGGTGGTGGTGGCCACTGCCTATCTGGATGAGGCGGAACGCTGTCACCGGGTCGGGCTTTTGCACCACGGCAGGCTGCTGGCCTGTGACACGCCACAGAATCTGAAGGTGTTGGCAGATCCGGTTAGTAAACATCCCACGCTTGAAGATGTCTTTATCAGCGTTATGGGAGAAGGAGCGGATACGGCGGTAAAGCGCAGGCCAGCACCTGATCTGCGATCCGCTGCTCCTGCGGTCATTCTGGATGGTTTGACCCGCAGCTTTGGTGACTTTACTGCCGTCAACAAGATCAGTCTGACTGTGCCTAAAGGAGAGATATTTGGCTTCCTTGGTCCCAACGGTGCCGGGAAATCCACCACCATCAGGATGCTGTGCGGCATACTGGAGCCGAGCAGTGGTGACGGCCAGGTGGCGGGCTTTGATGTTGCCACCCAGGCGGAAGCGATCAAGCAACATATCGGTTACATGAGTCAGAAGTTCTCCCTCTATGAAGACCTGACCGTGGCAGAAAATATCGCCTTCTACGGCGGTATCTACCGGCTGCCGGCCAAGGAGCTGGCTGAGCGTGCTGATTGGGTGATTGAGATGGCCGGGTTGGCTGAGCGTCGCAACTCCAAGGCCGGTGAACTCTCCGCCGGTTGGCGGCAACGGCTGGCACTGGGCTGCGCCCTGCTCCATAAACCGCCAATTATCTTTCTGGATGAACCTACCGCCGGGGTTGATCCCCTTAACCGTCGCCGTTTCTGGCAGCTGATCCACCATCTGGCAGCAGATGGTGTTACGGTCTTTGTCACCACCCACTACATGGATGAGGCTGAATACTGCGACCGGCTGGCCCTGATCTACCGGGGGGAACTGGTGGCGATCGGTACGCCGCAGGAGTTGAAACAGCAACGGGTTGTGGGTGGTCTGCTGCCCAGCCTGGAACAGGTCTTTATTGATCTGATTGAAGAGCGGGACAGACAGGAGGTTACCGTCTGATGCCTCTGTTTCTGCGTCGCATAACCGCAGTTGGCCGCAAAGAGTTTCTACATGTGCTGCGAGATCCGCGCAGCCTGGCGCTGGGGATTCTGATGCCGCTGATCATGCTGTTTCTGTTCGGCTACGCCCTGACCCTGGATGTTGATCGGGTACCACTGGCGGTCTGGGATCAGAGCCAAACGTCCCAAAGCCGCCAGTTGATCAGCCGATTTGAAGGTTCACGCTATTTTTCGTTGCGTCAGCATGCCTCTTCCTACCAACAACTTGAGCAGGCGGTTGACCGGCGGGATGCCCTGATTGCGCTGGTGCTGCCAGCCGACTTTGCAGACAAGCTCACTGCTGGCAGGCAGCCTGTCCTGCAGGTGATTCTTGATGGTAGCGATCCCAATACTGCCACCATTGCCCAGGGCTATGCCGAGGCGATCGTGCTGACCTGGTCACGCCAGATCAGCATGGCTGCCCTGCAGCGCCGCTTTCCGCAGCAGGCAACGCAACCGATACCGTTGGAACTGCGTCCCAGGGTCTGGTTCAACAGCGACCTGGTCTCAAGAAATTTTATCTTTCCTGGCCTGATCCCGGTGATCATGATGATCGTAGCCGCACTTTTAACCTCGCTGAGCATGGCGCGAGAGTGGGAAACCGGCACCATGGAACAGATTGTGACCATGCCGGTACGCAAGTGGGAGCTGATCATTGGCAAGCTGGCCCCCTATTTCTGTATCGGTGTGGTGGATCTGATTCTGTCGGTTGGTGTCGGCTACTACGTCTTTGGCGTGCCGCTTAAAGGCAGCCTGCTGTTACTGTCAGCCTTATCACTGTTGTTTCTGGTGGGGGCGCTGGCAGTGGGGATGCTGATCAGCATAGTTGCCAAAAGCCAGCTGCTGGCCAGCCAGCTGGCACTGTTGGTAACGGTGCTGCCGGCCTTTCTGCTGTCCGGTTTTATCTTTCCGTTGGAAAATATGCCGCCCCCGATCCAGGCGGTCAGCCATATTGTGGTGGCCCGCTACTTTGTCACTATCCTGCGGGGGATCTACCTCAAGGATGTGGGGATGGAGACCCTCTGGCCCCAGGCGCTGTTTCTGCTGGGCTTTGCCGTGCTGGTTCTAGCGGTTTCCGTGCATAAGTTTAAAAAGAAGCTGGGATAACCATGTTTGAACGCCTGAAAGCCATGCTGATCAAGGAGTTTATCCAGACCTTCCGCGATCCCCGGATGCGGGTGGTGCTGTTTGTTCTGCCGATGATCCAGACCGTGATCTTCGGTTATGCGGTTAATATGGATGTCCGTCAGATCCCCACCGCTGTGATTGATCGTGATAATTCGCCTCAAAGTCGTGAGCTTTTGACAATGCTGTTTGCTTCCGGCCATTTTCGTCAGGTGGCACACCTGGAAGATGAACGTCAGGCTTCTAGGATGCTGGATTCCGGCAGGATACGGGTGGCAGTTGTTATTAACCATGGTCTTGCAGAAAAGTTGGGTCAAGGTCAGACCGCCACCCTGCAGGCCCTGGTAGATGGTTCTGACTCTAACACCGCCGGAGTGATTTTGGGCTATCTCTCCCGCTTTAGTGAGGCCCGAAATATCCAGTTGTTAACGGAACAGGCGGCCCAAAGCGGTGCCCCACTGCTGCCCGGTGCGGTGCGGCTGGAGAGCCGGGCCTGGTTTAACCCGGATCTGGCCAGCCCGCCGTTCTATGTGCCCGCAGTAATCGCCAACATCCTCTACATCATCACCATGTTGCTCTCCGCCATGGCGGTGGTGCGGGAAAAGGAGATCGGCACCATCGAACAGGTAATTGTGACCCCGATCCGCAAGTATGAGTTTATCCTGGGCAAAACCCTGCCATTTGTACTGATCGGGTATGCCAATGTCTTTCTGATCAGTCTGGTGGGCTGGCTGGTGTTCCGTGTGCCGGTGCGGGGCAGTATTGTGCTGCTGGTCGTGGCCACCGGCCTGTTCCTGATGAGTTCGCTGGGCACCGGCCTGTTCCTTTCCACAGTCAGCCAGACCCAGCAGCAGGCCAAGATGTCGGCCTTTTTTATCATCTTTATCGCCATGTTGCTGTCCGGTTTTGCCTTTCCGGTAGAGAATATGCCGGAACCGGTGCAATGGCTGACCTTGATTAACCCGGTGCGCTGGTATATGGAGATAATTCGTGGGCTCTATCTGAAGGGGACAGGGTTGGCGATCCTCTGGAAACAGCTGCTGATGCTGTGCTTAATTGGTACTGTTGTGCTTGGGGTTGCGGTGGCCCGTTTCAGGAAGACCGTTGGATGATGCTGTTCTGGTTGACAAGCGCAGGGTGACTGGTTAAGGTCATCGGGTTGTGTCGTTACGATAATTTGACGAGGTGATACATGAAAAAGATGGTGCTGTGTCTGCTGTTGGTTAGTTGTGTGATCTTGAATGGCACAGCTCGGGCTGCCGATGAGATGGATCCTAAAAAACAGGCTGAGCTGATGGAAAAGATTAAGAAGCTTGAACAGCAGATAACTGAACTGACGGCTCTTAAATTGAAAAAACAGTCGATACCTGCCAAGCGTGAGCAGTGCATGAAGGTGGTTGGTGTTGAAACCTACTGCACCTGTGTGGTGGAAAAGTTGCCTGCGTCAGTTGATTATCGCCAGTTTGTACAGGTTCTGCTTACTCCATCCAAAGAGCTGGGCTATGATGCCATGTCAACCGAGCAGAAAAAGGACCTTGATCTTGCGCTGGTGGCCTGGGCCAAGTGCGTTGACTACAAAGGGCCTAAAGGCGCTGGTTTTGTTGATGGCCTGATGAATCGTGAGACCTTGTTCTAGGGCTGCTGCTTGTTTTTGTTTGGTAGTGCATTGTTGCGGCAACAAAAAGGGGGATACCGGTTTTCGGTGTCCCCCTTGATTTTTCGTGTTATAGCTGGATTTACTTCTGGTAGCCCAGCTTGGTTGAAATCTCTTCAGCCGCCTTGATTGCCAGAGGAAGCAGTTCTTTACTGATCCGCTCATCAGAAAAGCGCATGGAAGGGCCGGAGATGCTGACCGCACCGATGATCCGGCGGGTATAATCCCGGATCGGCGCACTGACACACTTGACCCCTTCGTCAAGTTCTTCATTGTCAATGGCATAGCCCTGTTCTGCAATTTCAGCCAACTGTTTTTTCAGGAGTTCGCGGTCAGAAATGGTGTTGGCGGTGAAGGTCTGAAGCTCCCGGTTTGGCAGATAATGATCAATCTCTTCGCTGCTCATGTAAGCGATCTGGACCTTGCCGGCAGCGGTGCAATAGGCCGGAAGCCGTGAACCAACCCGGGGAACAACCCGAACGGTCATGGTGGTTTCAACGCTATCAAGATAGATGATGTGGAAATCTTTCAGTACCGCAACATAGGTGGTTTCGTTGCAGATACTGACCAGATCTTCGATGACCGGCTTTGATTGGCGCAGCAGGCCCATCTGCTTGATGAAGGTTTGTCCCAGTTCCAGGGTCTTCAGGCCCAGCCGGTAGTTTTCAGTGACCTTGTTCTGCTCAATATAGCCACGGGACTCAAGGGTGGCAAGTAGTCTGAAGACATTGTTTTTATGGAGTTTAAGGCGTTTCGAAAGTTCTGTGACACCCAGCTCGTCGGTCTCACCGTGGAACTGTTCCAGCAGATCAAGGGCGTGGGACACAGCCTGAATAAGATATTCTGATTTTTCTTTTTTTGCCATTGGTATTAGTTCCTGAAAGGTTAGGATAGTGAAGTTTACTGTTACTTAACTTACTGTTGGGTCTATTATATAGAATCTTGTTTTATAATTGTCAAGTATGAATAATTGCATTATATTTTTACCACGATGACGGTCATTATTACATACTATCTGCCTAAAAATAAAACAAAGCGGGGCGGGCATGCTTAATTTAAGAAAGAAAATTCTGGTTGCGATTGATGGCTCTCCTTACTCGGACAAGGCTGCTGAAGAGGCGGTGCGGATGGCGGCCGGAAACCGTAGCCAGTTCAAAAGTAAGGTCTTTGCCTTGCTGGTGGTTCCCAATGCCCAAAGTTCAAGCTACTCTGACTTTGTGCCGGTCAAGCCGCTGACCGAGACCGAGCAGTGGGACGAACTGCGTAAACGGATCTTCTACATTGTTGAAAAATCTGCTGCTGAATATGATGTCCCGTTAGAGATGATTGTTGAGGCTGGTGAGCCGGCAGAAAAACTGGTTGAATTTGCCAGGCAGGAAGGGGTAGATGTCATTGTAATCGGCAGTT
Organism: uncultured Geobacter sp.; assembly: GCA_964576485.1. Classification (GTDB taxonomy): domain Bacteria; phylum Desulfobacterota; class Desulfuromonadia; order Geobacterales; family Pseudopelobacteraceae; genus Trichlorobacter. The sequence continues at coordinate 11,999 of CAZNWF010000066.1, forward strand.
CCGGCAAAGGCTTTCTTGAACGCCGCCTGAAGGGATCCGTCTCCCGTCGGGTGGCTGAGTTGGCCCCCTGTTCGGTCTATCTGGTCAGGGCGTAATACTGTTTGTATCTCTATTCTGAAAGGTGTTGTGATGGTTCGTTTTGTTCTTGTCCTGGTGCTGCTGGTTTCGTTGTCATCCCCTGTTATTGCTGCTGTTGCCCCTGACGTTTCGGTTCCCATCCTGCTGTACCACCGTTTCGGCCCCACAGTGGCCGATGGCATGACGGTTACCACCCCGGTCTTTGCATCCCACATGAAGTACCTGCATGACAATGGCTATAAGGTTATCCCGCTGCGTCAGCTGGTGCAGTGGTATCAGGGTAAAGGCGCTGCCCCGTCGCCCAAATCCGTGGTTATTGTTGAGGATGATGCCCACAAGACCGTTTACAGCGATATGCTGCCGATTATCCGCAAATACCGCTATCCGGTGACTATCTTTGTCTACCCTTCCGCCATCTCCAATGCCAAGTATGCCATGACCTGGGATCAACTGCGGGAGCTGAAGAAAACCGGACTATTCGACATCCAGTCCCACACCTACTGGCACCCCAATTTTAAACGTGAAAAACGGAAGCTGGCTCCGGCTGCCTACGATAAGCTGGTGCTGGAGCAGCTGCTGAAATCCCGTAAAAAGCTGGAACAGGAGACCGGTGGGCCAGTGGATCTACTGGCCTGGCCCTTTGGTATTTACGATGATCATCTGCTACAGAAAGCGAAGGAAGCCGGCTTTGTCAGCACCTTCTCCATTGAACGACGTCATGCCACAGCGCGGGAGAAAACCCAGATTCTGCCCCGTTATCTGCTAATTAATGCCGATAAGGAAAAGGCCTTTGCGCAGCTGATGCAGGGGAATGCGGTGAAGAGGAATGTGGCGTACTGAAGATGAACAAGGAGCCCGCCCTTAAAAAACATCCCTGCCCGGATTGCACGTTCTGTCAGTGGTGTTCCGATGACCGCTGCAACCTCTGCCGCAGAAAAGACTGCTGTCGCAAGCAGCTTTCACAGGCTGAGCAGATAGCACTGTATGAGACGTTGAACAAGAAGCAGCAAACAGACAGCTAGCTGTCAGGCCCAGCAATGAGACCTGACAGCTTTACCTCTCCAGATCCCTTACCCTTTCAGCTCGGCCAGAAAATCAGACATCCGCTGTACATCCGCAAGATCCCGAAACTCCCGGTAGCCGTCAATGCCATCAGCATCAAAACCACGATAATAGAGCGGTCTGGCGCTCTTCAGGCCTGAAAGCGCCTTGCCGGTGGCGTAGCTTGCATCGGTAAGCCTGTCTGCCTTAAGCTTTAAGCCCAAAACGATGCTGAATCCCAGTTGGAAGAGCCGTTTCAGATGCTCGCCGGTAAGGATCTCCGCCCCTTTGGCCTGATCCCCGTTGCACAAATGCTCAAGGGCGATATTCAGATAGCCGTAGACCCGTTCAACCACCACCCGCATATACTCCGTATCAACAAGGTGGGCTTGATCAGCCACCAGTGCCGTGTTGACCAGGTACTGCAGCTCCATTCTGAAAAGGTCCGAGTCAACCAGCAGAATAACCTGCTCCAGAAAGGTAGTGCCGACCACGACGGTCCTGGGAAGGCTGGTGGCTTGATCGGTTTGCACCAGCAGCTTGTCATGACCAGGGATAAACGTATCCGGGTTGATGCGGGAATAGAGTAGAAGCGCCTCATCGTGGGGAGGAAAACCAAGGTCGGCCAGGCGCCCTGATTTCAGGTGGTAACACTCCTCCTCTGATTCGGTATCAATTTCAGCGCTGACCGTTTCCATCAGCGCAACGTACAGGCGATTGTCAACGCGGCAGACCCGCTCCAGGAAAGAGCCGATTATCGGGGCATGTTTCGGATTCTTGAACTTGATCAGGAACAGGTCATCAAAGGTATGGTCCCAGTCGGTCTGGCGTTCTTCATCGGTATTAAGATCGCCTATCCCCCCTGCGACAATCAGCTCCCTGCCCAGAAAAAGGGAGAGCAGATTAAAATCCAGATGGGGCAGCAGCTCTATGAACTGCTGGTCAGAACCGTTCAGGATATAGCCAAGATACTCAACCGCCTTATCCTCTTCAAAGGCCCAGCCCCGCCAAAGCTCCATGTCCAGAATAAAGACACACTGACGGGGAGTTGCCACCCCCAGCAGCTCCATTGCATCGGCAACATCAATTTCCTTAAACAGCCAGTACAACTCCTGGGGCGGCATCGCCCGTATCAGCTTCACCGCCTCCGGGTCACCTAAAATCAGCTCGATCTTTTCGGTAGGGGGCAAGCTGGCAAGATAGTTGCGTTTCTCTGCAAACGGCAGCCGGTAAAAATCCTCTTCGCTGCACTGCAGGCTTTTGTCTGTAGCAACGGGTGGTATGTTCTGTTCCATGAGCGACTCTCCAGGTTTTGTACTAGCGATTTTGCTGGCTACTGGCTGAAAAGAAAACGGGCGCTGCTGAGTAGCAACACCCGTCTCAAATTATGGCCGACAGAAGTGAACCTACAGCAGTTTAATGCCTGCCAGTTCCTTGGAACGCTTGACCGCCGCATCCACCGCATCCATCAACAGGCCGTGCATCCGGCCATTTTCAAGGGTATGCAGGGCGGCAATGGTGGTGCCGCCGGGGGAGCTGACCCGGTCCCGCAACACAGCCGGGTGCTCGTTGCTTTGCTGCAGCAGTTGGGCTGAGCCCAGTACGGTCTGGACAGCCAGGCCGGTGGCGATATCCCGGGGCAGGCCGTTTTTGACCCCGGCGTCGGACAATGCTTCGATAAAGGAGAATACATAAGCAGGGCCGCTGCCGGAGACGCCGGTAACGGCATCCATCTGGCGTTCACCCACTTGATAGACGGTGCCCACCAGGCGAAACAGCTCTTTAGCAAGCTCAAGATCAGCCTCTGTGGCCCGTCTGCCGCCGCAGACCGCGGTGGCGCCGGCCTGTACCAGGGCAGGGGTGTTGGGCATGGCCCGTACCACCCGCACGCCGTTTTGGAGTGATTCTTCAATGATGGTGGTGGAGATACCAGCCATGATGGAAAGTACCAGTTTTTGAGGGGTGATCGTATTTTCAAGTGCCGAGAGTACGCTGGCTGCCATCTGTGGCTTGATCGAAAGTACGATCAATTCTGCTTCCTGGGCCACTTCACTGTTCTCGTCAGTGGTTCTTACCTGCAGGGTTGTGGCAAGCAGGGCGCGGCGATCCTGCACCGGGTCTGAAACAATGATGTTACGCGGGGCCATGCCGCCAGCGATCAAGCCCTTGATAATCGCCTCTGCCATATTGCCGCCACCAATAAAACCAATTGTGCTGTTCAGTAGCATTATGCGCCTCCGGTTCTGCTTTCAATCGCTGTTGGCTGGGCCAGTTCAGTTGCCGGCTTTTTGTCGCTGGTGCTGCTCTTGGTAATCAGCATCACCCCGATACAGACCAGCGCGATACCGCCCCAACGCAGGGGAGAGACCTCTTCATGCAGGATATATTTTGCCAGTACCGCCACCAGCACGTAATTGAGGGCCTGCATCGGCAGGGCAACTGACAGGTCTTCCCAGGAGAGAACCGCTAGCCAGAGGAAGAAGAACAGCGCCAGCATGGCAGTGCCAACCACAATCTTCCATTCCGTCATGGCCCGGAAGGCAACTTCCATGATGCCGCGCAGGTTCATGGTGGAGAGGTCCCCCAGCTGTTTCATCCCTTTGGCCAGCAGGATATCGCCGAC
>CAZNWF010000067.1:0-15727 GCA_964576485.1 uncultured Geobacter sp.
TGGGCAGGAAAGATGCTGATATCATCATCAATGATCCGATGGTCTCCAAGCGTCACGCAGCGGTCCAGATCATCAACGGCAAACTGTTGCTGATCGACCTGCACAGCACCAACGGCACCACCCTCAACAACGAACCGGTTACCCAGCGGGAACTGAAGCAGGGAGACCGGATCGGTATCGGTCAGACGCTACTGCTGGTGACCACCCTCAACCCTTAAACAGCCGCTTCATCCCGGCCAGCAGCCCTTTTTCTTCCCCGGCAGTCAGCAGAATCACCGATATATTATCCCGTCCACCGCGCCCATTGGCGCAGGCCACCAGCTCACGACAGGCAGCTTCTTGGCTCTTGGCCACCCCGATCAGGGCAGCAATCTCCTCATCCGCCACCATGCCAAACAGACCATCGGAGCAAAGCAACAGGCTGTCCCCAACCTGCAGTTCCAACTCATCTAGATCAACCTGCACCGCTTCTTCCTGGCCGATAGCCCTGGTCAGAACGTTCCGCCCCTTGGCAGACAGCGCCTCATCGCGGCTCATCAGCCCGGCCCGCACCTGTTCCTCAATCCAGGAATGATCCTCGGTGATCTGCTGAAATCTGCCCTGACGCAGAAGGTAGGCCCGGCTGTCCCCCACATGGGCGATGGCCACCCTGTTGTCAGTTACAGTCAGGGCCACAACCGTGGTGCCCATGCCATGCCATTCCGGCTTGGAAAACGCCGCTTCAAACACCGCACGGTTGGCAAAACGGACCGCAGAGCCCAGCAGATTTGCGGCTTCAGAACGGGCGGCATCCGCCTCACCTACCAACGGTGCATGCCCCCTGGCTGCCATCTGCAGGTAATCCCGCATGGTATCCAGACAGATCCGACTGGCAAACTCCCCCCCCTTATGGCCACCCATACCATCTGCCACAGCGTACAGGTTTAAAGCAGGTTCAAGCAGGATTGAATCTTCATTATGGGGGCGCACCTGACCCACGTCGGTCTGTCCAAAGGCGGTTAGTTGCATAGGTCACCCCAATTTTGCCAGACACATCTTGACATGCTCCACCACTTCCTTCGCATTCTGATACCGTTTGGTCAGGTCTTTGGTGATCAGTCGATGGGCGATATAGGCGCAGCACTGCGGGATAGTCGGATCAATCTGGGTTATCAGTACCGGTGGTTTGTTGGCAATGGCATACATCAGAGCCGCAATACTCTCACCGGAAAACGGTTTCTGGCCACAGAGCAGTTCATACATGGAGGCTCCCAGCGAGAACAGATCAGAACGGCCATCAACTTTTTGGCCAGCCACCTGTTCCGGCGACATGTAGCTGGGGGTGCCCAGCACCGTGCCGGTCTGGGTGGCGGATGAGGTGGTAATGCGGGCAATGCCGAAGTCAGCAATCTTGACGCTGCCATCTTTCAGCAGCATGATGTTGGCCGGTTTGATATCGCGGTGCACGATCCCTTTTCCATGGGCAAAGGCTAGCCCCTCAGCCACGCTGCCGATGATCTTCAGCAGGGTTTTCGTCGGCAGCAGTTTTTCCTTTTTGATGTAGGGAGTCAAGTCAGAGCCTTCCAGCAATTCCATGGCCACGTAGGCCAGATCCTCTTCCTCACCCACATCGTAAATCGTCACGATATTGGGGTGGTTGAGGGTACCGGCAGCCTCAGCCTCACGGAAGAAGCGTTTCTTGGTTTCTTCCAGCAGATCAGGATCCACCTCTTCAAACCGTACGGTTTTAATCGCCACCAGACGGTTAATCTTGGGGTCTTTACCCAGATAAACCACCCCCATGGCTCCCCGTCCCAACTCTTTCTGAATCTCATAACGCCCGATGGTAGGGGCAGAGACCGTTACCCCGCCGGGACCGGCGATGATCGTTCCTTCGCGCCGCCCGCCCCCGCCAAAGATCATGGTCTCGCCCGCCACCTTCATGGTGGCGATCCGCTCTTTGATATCCTTATACTCACCGGCGGTCAGGATATGCTCATACACGGCAGCAGATTTATTAAACATCCGCTTGCGTTCAAAATCCAGGGCCAGGTTGTAGAGCAGATCCTTGACCGTCTCATCTTCAATCGGGCACTTGCGAAACTTCTCAAAGGCCAGATCCAGCAGCCCCTGCCCCTGAAATGACAGCCCCAGCATCTTGTTGGTCTCAATGCTGTCGCTTTCCACCAGTTCATTGCGCTGCTCGGTCATCCGGTAACGCATGGAGACCAGTGTTGTGTAGCCGATGGCCATCAGCAGCGTCGGCCCCACCATGCCCAGCCAGATCCCCTGCCCGGCAAACAGCCAGACTGCAGCACCGTTCCAGGTCAACAGCAAACCGGCGGCAATGGCGGCACTCATACCTGCCTTAAGCCGCGGCAGTGCCAGTGCCAGGAACAGCCCAAACAGCAGCATGGCCCCCAACTCGGCCCAGCGCGCCCAGTCTGGGCGGGCGATCACGTTGTTATTCAGCAGGTTCTCAATAACGGTGGCCATCACTTCAATGCCGGGGTAGGTGGATTGGAAAGGGGTTACCGTAAAACCGGCAATACCGGTGGCCACCGGGCCGATCAGAACAATCTTGCCTTTGAAGGTTTCAGGCTTAACGCTGCCTGCTGCCACATCAAAGAATGAATAGGTAGGGAAACTGCCAAAACCACCATTGTAGCTGAGCAGCATCTGCCCCCGCTGGTCAACCGGAATGGAAAGACGTCCTGCTGACAACCTCCCCCCGGAGATCTGCAGATCTTTGGGGGCTATCCGCAGATAGGTCAGCGCTGACTGCAGGGCAAAGGAGGGAAACAGGCGACCCCGATAGTAGATTACCAGTGACTCGCGCCGCACCGTACCATCACTGTCCGGCAGGATGTTGATATGCCCCAGGGAAAGTGCCTTGTCGGCAAAGGCAGGGATCGGCGCTGCCAGATCACGGGCCTGTTGCAGCCCCCCCGGGCTGGCCTGCTCTTTTGATGCTTTTTTGAGATAGTCGGCAAGGTTGGGGTCCGGATTGCCGGCCTGCTCACCGAGGGTAAAGAAGAGCGGCAGAATCACCTTATTGGTACTTGCCAGTGATGCAGCCAGCAGGGCGTCATTATCCAGTTTTTTTTCAGACTGGCTGATCGCCTCCAAAACTGCCGGACTGCCCCCCAGTTTGACCACGGATTCACGCAACGCCTTGATCTCTTCCAGACCGGAATTTTTGTCCGCCTCGGTATAGAGGATATTGGTGCCGATCAGGGCTGGTTCATAGGAGGCGATCTGGGTGGTCAGCTCTGCCATGTAACCCCGTGGCCAGGGCCAGCGCCCCAGCCGTTCAATGCTGGCGTCGTCAATGGCCACCACCACAATCGGTGACTGTGGTTTCTTGGCCCGCAACCTGGCCCGCAGATCATAGGTTTTGTATTCCAGTAGCTGCAGCGGATACCACTGCGCCGCTGTTGCCACCAGCAGCACCAGGGTGACAATACCGGCCACCAGCAGCTGGGCATGCTTTATCCTGGGCATTTTCATAGCCACTCCACATCAAGACAGTTCATATCGTTATATGATGCCATTAGTCCCACAGGCTGGCAGGCAGATCCGCACCTGAAGCCAGGACCGAAGCCAGACCTGGATTTGCAAGAAACGCAGTCACTCCATTACACAACTCAATACTGCGACTCATCATCGGCTGTTGTTCCATCGCCCGAGCCAAGGCGCCGAATGCCGCATCCATAACCTGTCGGCGCATGGTATCCATCGGAACGGCATGGGCAGCATCAAACTGACTGGGGTCTAAAGCAGCAAGACAGGCGGCTTTATCAAGCGAGGTCACGGCACGGCAGACCAAAGGGCGCACCGGATAAATACTGCATCCGCCCTGTGCATTCAGAAACGGACAGATGGTCTGACGGTGTATCCGCTCACTGTCTTCCATCCAACGGACTCGCAGTGCATGGGCCTGCAGACGCTTCAGTTGGGCATCACACCCGGTGCCGGTGCAATGCATAGAAAGCCAGACCGCAATGGCAACTGCCTCAGGCAGCAGCACCGCGACATTCAGGACACAGCAATGGGAACAACCGGCCTTGCAGGCCACCGGTTTATGTCCGGCCAGCTGCTCTGCCAGGTCAGTATAGGCCGACATGGTGGCGGCAAAACCAGAGGTATCATGCACCGTTGCCAGCAGATCAGTTGCCAGCCGGTACAGCCGTTCCTCCACCTGGTGCAGTTGTATCGTGCTATCGGCCATGATTCACCCCGCCTTTATGACTCCTACTCTAACGGAAAAACGACAATCTGCAAGGCTGCCAGACCGTTTTAATCAAAGACCTGAAATCTACCGCAAGCCGATCCGGGCCAGCAGGTACTTCCGTTTAGCCGTATCAGACCGTGAATTATCCATCACCACGACCTCCTCTAGCCCAGATACAGTTCATCCAGTGAAAGACGGTATCCCGGCAGGAAGTGGTCCAGAAAATAGATCACCTCCGGCAAGGGGCTCTTGCGCAGGCTTTCCAGATGTTCCTGCCCTGCCCGCTGAAACTCCAGGTTGCCGGACTTTTCCTCTTCCAGGCATTTGATCAAGGCTGCAATCTTGTCCGCAGCCTTGATCAGCGGCTTGTACTGCTGGTCCTGCTCCTCAAAGAAAAACAGCGGTTCATACACCTGTGACAGCTCCGGCGGCAGCATAGCCAACAGTTTTTTGCGGGCACGATCCTCAAGCTGGTGGAATGACTTCTTGAAATGGGGATTAAAATGTTTCACCGGGGTGGGCATATCGCCGGTAAAAATCTCGCTGGCATCATGGAAGATGCCGTACATGGCTGCCTGATTCGGGTCCAGCGTACCGCCGTAAAAGGTATTGCGGATCACCACCAGGGCATGGGCCAGCATGGCTACATCCAGGGAATGCTCCTTGATATTCTCTGCTTGCGTATTGCGCATCAGACCCCAGCGGTTGATGTACTGCATCCGGGCCAAAAAGGCGAAGAAGTCGTGACGATCAGGTGGTGCGGTTGGTTTCATACGTTGTAAGCCCTTTATGTAATGATGAGATGCCATAAGCAGACAGTTTCAGAGGACAACAGAGCTGCACATGATGCAGCTGCCATATATTCAGTTCAACGCGCCATATCGATCAATAACGCCAGATTAAGCCCGATCACAATCAGGCCGGTGATCCAGAGCACGGCGGCACCGTAGGGTTTGTTGGCATAGCTCCCCATGACCGTTTTTGACGAGGTCAGCAGGATCAAGGGGATGACCGTAAGCGGCAGCTGCAGTGAAAGGGCGATCTGGCTCCAGAGGATCCCCTTGAACGGATCTCCCAACAGCGTGATGGCGGCCAGTGCCCCTAACAATGTGATACCCAGACCGACACGGGAATGGGGATCATTGATGTCGAACGGCTCACTGAAGATACCTGCGAAAACACTTCCGCCGGCCATGGCAGCGGTAACAGACGATGAAAGCCCGGCAAAGAGCAGCCCCAGGGCAAATACCACGGCTGAGGCCTTGCCGAAGAGCGGTTCCAGAGTCACGGTTATCTGGGAAAGTTCATCCACCACGATCCCCCCTTTGAAGAACACGGCGGCAGACATGATAATCATGGCGCTGTTGATGGCCCAGCCGGCCCCCATGCCGGTCAGTGTGTCCAGAAACTCATATTTCAGCTGTTTTTTGATCACGTCGTCGCCACGCACGTTCCATTGCCGGCTCTGGATCACCTCTGAATGCAGAAAAATGTTGTGGGGCATCACCACCGCCCCCAACACCCCCATGATGACCGGCAACGCCCCAACGGGAAAGCTCGGCGTCACCCAGCCGCTAAAGGTCTGGGACCAGGAGACGTCGGCCAGCCAGATTTCAAAGACAAAGGCCAGACCGATCAGGGAGACAAAGCCCATGATCCACTTTTCAAGCCGTTGATAGTTTTTGGAGAAGAGCATCCAGGCCGAGAACAGTGCCGAAAAGAGCGCGCCAGCCAACAGCGGCAGGCCGGTCAGCAGCTTCAACCCGATGGCGGCTCCCAGCAGCTCTGCCAGCGCCGTGGCAACACAGGCAAGCATGGCACTTCCCAACATCAGCACCCGCAACCATGGTTTGAAGAACTTTGAGGCCGCCTCCGAAAGGCAGAGACCGGTAACAATCCCCAGGTGAGCGGCGTTATGCTGCACAACGATCAGGATCACCGTGGAGAGGGTCACCACCCAGAGCAGTTTGTAGCCGAATTGCGAACCGGCAGCCACATTGGTAACCCAGTTGCCGGGGTCGATGAAACCAACGGTAACAAAGAAGCCGGGGCCGATATAGCGGAACAGCTCCAGTGAAGCCAGGCGCGAAGCCTGTCTGCCGATGTGGGAGAGCCAGTTCAGTACCATAATCCGCCAGTTGTCAGTTCAGCACTCGTATGAATCAACATTCGATACCTCCGTAGCTTTGCCACTCGGACAACTATCCTGCTACTCATTTCACACTATCCAGCAAAGCGGCGACAGATTCGGGATGAGACCAAGGCGACGAGGAGGGGGCGACGCAGGCGTACTCCTGGTACGTCGAGGAGACACCGACGAGGCAACGCCGGTATCGCCCGAAGCTGTCACCGCGACCTACACCCGTTCAAAAGTCTCAAACAAGGTCTTGTAATCATCCAGCGCATAGCGGTCGGTCATGCCGGCCAGATAATCCGCCACGGTCCGTTCCACCCCGTTCTGATCAATCCGGCGGAGGTACTTGGGCGGCAGCAGGTTGGGCCGTTTCAGGTAGGTTTCAAACAGCTTGCTTAAGACATGTTCGGCCTTGACCCGCATCTTGTCAACCTTGTGGTGGCGGTAGAGTTTCTCTTTCAGGAACTTCTTCAGGGCCATGTTTTCCTGCTCTACCTGGGGGCTGAAATGGACCAGCACCCGGTTGACCCGGCGCAGGTCATCCAGACTGTTGATGCCGTACTGCTGGATATTGGTCCAGGTGGTCTCGCAGATATCAGTAATCTGCATGCCGATCAGGCTGCTGACCGTACGGGCCACCAGCCGCTTGTCATCAATGGTCGGATAGCGCTCCCGCACCCGGCTAACGGTCCGCTGCCACAGCTCCACCTCTTTCAGCTGATCCAGGGTCAGATAGCCGGATTTAATGCCGTCATCAATATCATGGTTGTTGTAGGCGATCTCATCGGCATAGTTGATCAACTGCCCTTCAATGGAGGGGACCACGCCGGGCAGAAACTCATCCAGAATCTTCGTGGGTACATCATGGGGCGAAGAATGCTTTAAAATCCCCTCCCGCACCTCCCAGGAAAGGTTCAGGCCATCAAAGGCGGCATAGCGTTCTTCCAGCTCATTCACCACCCGGAACGACTGATAGTTATGCTCAAACCCGCCAAAGCCCTGCATCAACTGGTTTAAGACCTCTTCGCCGGTATGACCGAAGGGGGTGTGCCCCAGATCATGGGCCAGGGCCAGCGCCTCGGTCAGGTCATCGTTCAGACGCAGACGCCGGGCAACGGATTTACCGATCTGGGCCACCTCCAGCGAATGGGTCAGACGGGTACGGTAGTAATCCCCTTCATGGTTCAGGAAGACCTGGGTCTTGTACTCCAACCGCCGAAAGGCGGCGCAGTGGATGATCCGGTCACGGTCACGTTCAAACATGGGGCGGGGATCAGAGGATTCTTCCGGATACTTGCGTCCTTTGGAGGCGCTACTTCTGCAGGCAAACGGGGCAAGATCAGGACGTTCACTATAATCAAACATTGAAGACTCCCTTGCAGTTGCAGGATGGGAAAGAGTACTATCCAGACAGGTGTTGAGCAAGTTTTTTCATAGATTGGATCTCCCATGACCAACCACGAACTGCATACCCTGCTGGCCCTTGACCGTTCCAGCCTGCCTGAAGATGGCAGACCGGAATTCAACCGCCTGATTTTTTCCCGCTCCCCCTACCTGCTACAGCACAGCCGTAACCCGGTGAATTGGCGGGAATGGGGACCGGCGGCGCAGGAAGAAGCCAGAAGTCGCAATCTGCCGCTGTTTGTCTCCATCGGCTATGCCACCTGCCACTGGTGCCATGTCATGGCCCATGAATCCTTTGAGGATGACGAGGTGGCCGACATCCTTAACCATGCCTTTGTGCCGGTCAAGGTGGATCGGGAGGAACGGCCTGATCTGGACCAGTTCTGTATGGCAGCCTGCCAGAGCCTGACCGGCAGCGGTGGCTGGCCCCTGAACTGTTTCCTGAAGCCGGATGGCACACCCTTTTACGCACTGACCTACCTGCCCAAAGAGCCCCGGCGAGGGCTGCCCGGCTTTCTGGAACTGCTAGAAAACATTGCCCGGGTCTGGCAGCACAAGCAGGATGCGGTTGAGCGTAACGCCGGGTCGCTGATGGAAGCGCTGGGACAGATGGCTCAGCCACAAAGGTCAACCGGCCAGCTCAAGCCGGCTGCCCTGGCAGACCAGGCAAGCGCAACCCTGCGCAATATTCATGACCCGCAGTACCACGGTTTTGGCACAGCCCCCAAATTTCCAATGCCCCCCTACCTGCTGTTTCTGCTGGGCAGGGACAACCGGACCGACCAGGAGCTGGCTCTCAATACGCTGCAGGCGATGCGACAGGGGGGGATCTGGGACCAGCTGGGGAGCGGCATCCATCGCTACAGCACTGACCAGCGCTGGCTGGTGCCCCACTTTGAAAAGATGCTCTATGATCAGGCTCTGGTGGCCTATGCTGCCCTTGAAGCCTATGCCCTGACCAAGGCACACTGTTATCTGGAGATGGCAGACAATCTGCTGGAGTTTGTGCTGGCCGAACTGACCGCCCCGGAAGGGGGCTTTTACTGCGGCCTGGATGCTGATTCTGAAGGGCGTGAAGGGGCCTGCTATGTCTGGAAAAAGCAGGAGCTTGAGCAGATTTTGAGGGACGAAGCAGACCTGTTCTGCAACTATTACGGGGTAACCGAACAGGGCAATTTTGAAGAACCGGGGGAGAATGTTCTGTTTCAGGCCCTGCCGGGTGTCGATGAACCGGTAGCGATCAGAGCAGCCAGACAGAGGTTGCTGCAGGTACGGGCCATGCGTCAGCAGCCGTTGCGAGACGTCAAGATCCTGTCCGGCTGGAACGGCTTGACCATCGCGGCACTGGCACGGGGAGCAGCGCTGACCGGCAACCAGCGTTGGCTGGCAGCAGCCCGCAGGGCAGCAAGCTTTATCAGCAGCGCTCTGACCCGTGCAGATGGCCGCCTGCTGCGCAGCTGGTGCAACGGGAGCGCTTCAACCATTCCAGGTTTTCTGGAAGACTATGCCTTTCTGGGCTGGGGCTATCTGGAACTGTACCGGGCCGGAAAAGACCCTGCAGACCTTGCGACAGCTGAACAGCTCTGCAGGGATGCGCTCCGGCTGTTCAAAACTGTCGATGAACGGCTTGTCACTGCCGGAAATGATCAGGAGCAACTTCCGCTTGCACTATCAGACAACCATGACGGGGTGATGCCATCCGGGCCGGCAGCCCTGGCCATGAACCTGGTTACCCTGGCCAGACGTAGCAACAAGACAGAATGGCAGAATATGACAGAAGAGATACTGGCAGAGTTAATGCCGTCTCTGGTGCGCCAACCGGTCAGCGGGCTCTGGCTACTGGAGGCCCAAAGACAATGGCGCAGCAGCAAGCGGTCTTAGCAAGCTGACAAGTGATCAGCTCTGTCCCATCTTCATCAGCACCATACCTGATGCTGGATCCAGCTCCCGCACAATGCTGACATCCAGCAGTTCGGTAAGCACCACTTCAAGCACCAGAAACGATTGAGTTGCTTCACGCAGACAGCCGGCCTTGACACTGTCATGCTTGCCATAGGCACCATGAAAATGTACCTTGGGCTGGTTGGTATCCCAGAAGACCGTACCAAACCCGACCGTTTCATGGCTTTCCTGCAGTTCGCGCCAGACCGGAATCGGCGGCATCGCCTCGGTTTCAGGCCCCACCACATAACGGCCTGCCTTCATGCCACCCACCACATTAAAACAGGCAGCCCTGATATTTTCAGCACGGCAGATCTCTGCAATGCCGGCCAGCACATCCTCGCCATCACCAAAACGTGCCACAATTATTCTGCCAGATCTGCCTGTCTGGTACTCCACCGCTTCACTCCTTGTACTGATTTTACCTGTTTAGCACGACACCTTGGCCTGGTGGGCTTTTCTGCCATACACCCGCTCATAGGCCTGACAAAAAGGACAAAATTTCTGTTCAATACCTTACACAAAGCTAAAGGCAAATCCCTGCTGGTTCTTGCGGGCATGACGAAAGACGGGACATAGCTCACAGACACGAGCAAGCTTCAGATCCAGCGAGGTGACAGTATGCGCACATAAAGACTTCATGCACCCGGCTATCCCAGCCCGACCCTAATGGCATAGCGCACCAGCTCTGCCGTGGTATGAATGCGCAGCTTGCTCATGATATTTGTACGATGGTTGTCGACGGTCTTATTACTGATTCCCAGAGACTCTCCGATCAGGCGGCTGCTCATACCGCAGGCCACCAGCCGTATAACCTCCCGTTCCCTGTCGGTCAAAAAAGGCCCCTCTTGCAACGAGGCTGGGGTTATTGTCGAATCCAGCAACACCGCGCCATCCGCAACATTTCTGATGGTCTGCAACAGCTGTTCAAAGGCAAACTCCTTGTTCACATAGCCATTTGCACCGCTACACCGTGCCCGCTCCAGCATCAGCGGGTCATCATGAGTGGTAAGGATCACCACCGGCGTGATATTCCCCTCACGCCGCAAGGCTGCAACGGCTGAAAGGCCGTCAAGACCGGGCATTGAAATATCAATAACGGCAATCGTAGGGCGCAGATTACGGATCAGAACCAGCGCCTCGTCTCCCCGGCTGCACTCCCCCACAATTTCACAATCATCAGCCATGCCGATGAGCGAGCGCAACCCTTGGCGAAATATGGCATGGTCATCGGCGATAACCAATCGGATCAGCGGCATGCTTATTCAAATCCAATCTCAATCTTTGAAGTCTTTGAAACGAATGCTATTTTAGTATCATGTGTGGCATGACAAGGGCAAGACGTTCCTGCTCTCACCGCAGGACATATGCACTCAGGGGGTTATCACACTATTTTAGACACAACAACAGCAAACACTCAAATAGTCCGGCTACAGACTAGCGAGCAGTGCAACGAGCACCCAAAAAAGTGGTCAGTTGCAACTCCTCCAGCAACTCATACAGCCGGTTATCGCCAGCCAGCAAGGTCAAACGAACTTTGTCACGATTTACCAGTTTCATCAGATAACCGATCACTGCCGACGGCAGGGCAAATGAATCTTCAATCCGCAGGGTAATGCTCTGGGCTCCCCCTTCGTACAACTTTTGCAGCTCGCCCCGTAACTGCATACTGTCATCAATTGTCTTGATGATACCGGTAACAACCAGTTCCTGACTCCCGACTGTTCTGATTTCCATAGCTTCTCCTTTACACGCCTTAGCCTCGCTCAGCACTCCCCAAACATCTGCATCAATACTAACCGATTTCCGGTCTGATTATGCCGTACCAGATCAACTGAACGCTTCATCATGGCAAGCCCCCGCCCTGACACTGCTGTTGCGGTACTGTTCCCCTTTAGACCTGTTTCCGCATCGAAACCGGGGCCGGGGTCAATCACCTCGATCCAGACCTGCAGCCGCCCCTGACAGAAACCCAGGGTCAGCACAAGCTGAATTTCATGTCCCGTAACAGCTTCTGCTGCCATAACAAGGTCATCGTACTTCCCTTCAAGAATCAGACGTCGCTTATCCACACCTATTTTTAGACAGCCATGTTCGAATGCGTTCATCAGAGCCTCACTCAAAGCCAGATCCAGTGCATCCAATTTTTCTCCCCTGGCTCCTTCCTGTTCCAGTTGCCGGGAAACATACGACTGCAACCTGCTGATGCCTGCCAAGGTCCCCGGTGCAGAGTAGCTGAACTGTTTTTGTCCAACCCCAATGGCAGTCAGCCTCAGCAGAGTGATATCGTCATAATTATCCTCATTGTTGCAGTGTACTCCATATCTGGCAAAAAGCTCCTCTGCGGTTGCACTGGCAAGCAGATCATCAGCCAACCGCTCGCGGTAGCTCCCCCCGGTTCTCATCGGAGCATCTCCCAGACCATCAGTAGCCAGCAGGATATCACGTACCCCTTCCAAAGAAAACTCCTGCAGCTGTATCGGCGGAGAAAAGGCAGAAACCGGCGGATTCAGCCCACGCAATCGCTCTACCTGCCCGTTACGCACCAGTAATAAGGCCGGCATACCACAGCTGGCAAACCGGATCACCTGAAGTGCAGGATCAAGTTCCATCACCAGGCTACTGAATACTTCATCCTCAAGCAGATTACGCATGGCAAACCGCATGGTACTGGAAGCAAGATGAGCAAAACCAAGGTGACCGCAGGCACAGCCAGTTGCAGAATGATTGAAAAACGCGGTGGTAAGCATGGAGGTTACCGAGGCAGACAGACCATGTCCCATGGCATCGGCCAAAAACAGTAAAAGCCTGTTGTCCGCTGTGGGGATAACAGAGTAGCTGTCACCGGACATGATATCTCGGGACTGCTGCAGCAGATTAACCAACCATCCACCTGCTTCATTCGCTTGCATATACTGGTTCTCCAGCAAATTACCAGCAATATGGTGTTCTTTCGCCTTAGCCAGCTCCTCTTGCTGAGAATGGTAGCGGTTCCGGTATTTCAGAAGTTCTACTTCCTGCTTGCGGGCCTGTTCAGCAACCCGCTCCAAAGACAACTCTCTGGTAACCGCCAGCAATGCCCGTTGTAATGCTTCAGCCCGCAATGGCTTGGCGAGAAACTTGGAGACCCCTAGATTTATTGCCTCAACCAGATGGACATGCTCAAGCGAAGCGGTCATCAACACTACTGGAATTTTCTGATTGCTCTTGCGAATCTCCCGCAGCATACCGATGCCATCCATAATCGGCATCATCAGATCACTGACAATAATATCAGGCTGCTGCAGATGAAACTGCCTCAACCCCTCAGCGCCGTTTTTGGCAGCGTAAACCCGGTCAAACAGGGGTTCCAACATTTTTTCAATGAGGACTGATCCAATCGGATCATCCTCTACATACAGAACCGACAGACCGGTGGTATAGGATTTCAGAAGCGGATTAGTCACGCCGAAAGACCGACCTGAAAAAAAATACCGGGCTTAACACCTGAACCGCCCCAGATTATCCCTCAACCCTTCAGACTTGGCTGCCATGGCAGAGGATACATCCTCCACCTCATGGGCAACAGAACGATTTTGCTCCGCCACCTGACTCATCATCAACATCTGTTCCATAAGTTGTTTGGTACGAGTAGCAATAAAGGTACTCTTCTTTACAAGATCAGACGAAATGGAGACTGCACGGGCCAGGCGTTCTCCAGAGTCACCTGCTGTAGCAATCAGTCCGCGGGTTGATTCGGCAATACCCACCATCCGATGGGAACTTTCTTCTGTCTCACCGTACATGTTCTCAACACCACTAACCACGGTAGTCACACTCTGATTGATCTGGGTAAGGGAACTCTGGGTCTTGGCTGCCAACTGACGGACCTCATCAGCCACCACCGCAAAACCACGCCCCAGCTCACCGGCACGGGCAGCCTCAATGGAGGCGTTGAGGGCGAGCAGATTCGTCTGGTCTGCTATGTCAGAAATAATTTCCAATACATCCCGAATCTTTCCCGCATTGGCAGAAAGTTCCTGCATCCGGGCTGCCATCTGACGCTGTTTGTCAGCTTCATCAATGATAACCGTACCTGCCAGATTCAAATTGTTTACAAACTGGGTCATAACACCGCGTGTTGCCTCAATGGTTTCGGTGGTATTGATTGCCATTTCTTCCGTAAGGTCCAGATTCTGTCCTACCTCCTGGGTCAAGGCAGCCCCTTCGGAGACAATATGGGCCTGTTGCTGGACCGTATTACTCAAATTGGCAGCAATATGAGACAGTTCCTGACTGGCAACAGCCGTTTCGGTTGCCGTCTCTTTAGCCGTTACCACGCTGTGTTGAACCTTTTCAATAAAGCTGTCGATAAAACTTGATGCCTCCCCGATTTCGTCAGCCCGCTTCATGTTCAGGCGGGCGGTCAGGTCCCCTTCTCCATGGGCCAGATCAGAGGCGACCTCAACCATGGTTTGTAAGGGCTTCACCACCCGATCATTAGCCACCTTGAATAACAGGAGCATACCAACAGCAAACAGAATCAGGAATCCTCCTATGCTGTACATCATGGTTGAAAGCCAGCTTGAAAACTTATGATTCTTTTCAGCAAAACCTTTACCCTTAATCTTGACTGCCGATTCGAGGTCTGACTTCAGTTCACGCCAGAGCGGTGTTTCTTTTTCTTTCAGCAGCGTAATGGCCCCTGCCAGATCACCGGCCTCACCAAGCTTACGTACCTCATCACGAGCCGGTATCAGCGCCTTCCACTTCCCGGCAATACTATCAAGCGGAAGCTTACCCTTTACTATTGTGGCCTTGTTGGTGGCCTCCTGAGCTTGCTCAAAACCTTCCGCTGCCTTAGCAAAGTTCTTTTTGGCTGATTCATCCTTAGGATTCATAATGATGTTACGTAGCGCCTGCTCCCCTTGAAGCCCGCTGGCAAGCATCACATGCAGGTTATCGAACACCACCACGTCACGGTTAGCCAGTTCATCAAACTTTTCCCTGATAGTAATGGTCTGATAGGCAAACAGAACTATCAACAGAACGATCACCAGACCTATAAGCGCGGCACCGCTAACAAACAGGGACTTAATTTTCATGGAACACCTCACAAAAAAATAGGGAACAATGGCCAGTTTACCTGCAGCACGGCACCGCCCCTTGAATAGACCGGTTTATAGTATAACAGACTTCGTCCAGCAGAACTGTACGACAACTAGAATTTAGTTGAAGGGCTCCGACACTACCCTTTTCAACTCAGCTACCAGAGACTTGAGGTGCAATGGTTTTGACAGGTACCCGTCAAAGCCCTGGTCAAGCAGCCGTTCTGCGTCTCCCCGCAGGGCATGGGCGGTCAGAGCAATTACCGGAGCATGCTGTGTCATAGCCTGCTGTTGCTGACGCAGCAGGCGCAACGCCTCTATCCCACCCATTTCAGGCATCTGGACATCCATCAGGATCAGGTCAATCCCTCCCTGCTGCCATCGTTCCAATGCCTCTCTTCCGTTATCAACAACCTCAACAACAAGACGCAACTTGTTTAAAAGACCAACGATAAACTTCTGGTTCATGCTGTTATCTTCATCCACCAGCACCGTCAGACGCTTGCCTAGCCAGATCTGCTCAGTCTGTGCAGACAACGCATCAACCCGTTGGTTTCTATCGGCGTTACTGCAAGCGCAGAACCGGCCAGGACCGCCTGCTGAGCCTCCTGAAAGTTCATACTGACAAAACGGGTCTGCAGCCCCATTTCAGTTGCCATCCAATGGGCAAGCTCAACACTAATACCATCCAGGGAACCATCTTGTTGCCGGAATTCAAAGGGGGGGTAGCTGGATTGACTGACAAAGACTGTCGGACCGTGTGAGGCTAGCCAGGCTTGTTCTTCTGCGGTAAACGGAGAGCTTCCACCGGATCGGTTTCCGCCATGCACCAAAACAGAAGAAAACAGCAATATTGCCAGAAGTAAAATGACAATGAAGCGGAGATAGCGCACGCGAGTATTCATCCGTTCACCTGCCATTGGCAAACAACACGGAAAGACAACTAGT
>CAZNWF010000068.1:0-15631 GCA_964576485.1 uncultured Geobacter sp.
TCGCCCGGAGCTCAAGGAGTTGAAACATAATCTGGAACTGCTTGAACTGCAGACCAGAGTCTCCGGTACCAGAACCCGTCCAGACTTGCTGCTTACCGCTTCTGCCACAACCGCCGGTCTTGGTGACACGTATTCA
The DNA here is from genome assembly GCA_964576485.1 of uncultured Geobacter sp. Classification (GTDB taxonomy): domain Bacteria; phylum Desulfobacterota; class Desulfuromonadia; order Geobacterales; family Pseudopelobacteraceae; genus Trichlorobacter. The sequence goes on from CAZNWF010000068.1 coordinate 137, forward strand.
CGGGATATGGATCGACTTTCTTCCGGGAACTATCCAACCTGGGGGGTGGGGCTGACCTTCAGCTATCCGTTGGGAAACCGGGCTGCTGAAAACGAATACCGTAAAAACCGCCTGAAGCTTGATCAGGCAGCGCTGCAGATCAGAAATCAGGAAGAGTTGATCGCCAATGATGTCCGCTCGGCCGTTCGAGCGATTGAGGCTAACTACAAACAGCTTGAGGTGACTGATAGAGGCCGGGCTTTTGCAGAGGAGCGGTTGCGGGCCTTTGTGCGTAAGGCCGAAGTAGGGCTTGCCACCAACAAGGATCTGCTTGATGTGGAAAATGATCTTGCCACGGCCAAGAATAACCAGATTAAGGCGCAGGTCGCCTATGCCAATGCCATTACCCAGCTCTGGAAGGCCACCGGTGAAATCCTTGCCAAAGAGCAGGTCCGGCTGGTTACTCTTGATCCTGACGCCCTTTATAAGAGTGTGAACTGATGCTTAAAATCGGACGGATTGACTACGCAAACTGTACTCCTCTGTTTATGCAGATGGAAAATTCTTTGCCCGGCGAGACGACGGCTATTGTGCATGGGGTTCCTGCACACTTGAATATCAAGCTGGCTAACGGGGAGATTGATATCTGTATTTCCTCTTCAATTGAATTTTCGCGCCACGCAGATGAATACGTCATATTGCCGGGGCATTGCATCGGTTCTGTCGGCCCGGTTAAAAGTGTTCTGCTGTTTACCACCTGTCCGGTGGAAGAATTGGCAGGTAAACAGCTGCTGGTGACCAGCGAATCAGCGACGTCAGTTATTCTGCTACAGATACTTTTGGCAAAACGGTGGGGCCTGTCCGGCTGCTCTTTGCAAACTACCTCCTTGCCGTGGCAGGAGGCATTGCAACAGTCTCCCGGGCTGTTACTGATTGGAGATCGTGCCCTGCAGGCCGCATCTGGCAGGGCAGGTGTCTACTGTTACGATCTAGGGCAGGAATGGAAGACGCTTACCGGCCTGCCGTTTGTTTATGCACTCTGGCTAATCAATCGGGCTTCCGCTACGGGCAAAGAGGAGGCATTGACTCAGTTTAGTCTGCTGCTGGAACAAGCCCGTGAACGGATTGTGCCTGATGCTGAACTGCTTGCTGCCCAGGCACCAGAGGCCGCCTGGGTTGGTGTTCAGGCGCTGGCTGACTACTGGCGCAACGCGATCACTTACCAGCTTGATGAAGCCCACCTGGCTGGTCTTGAACGTTTTTATCTTCTGGCAGCTGAGCTGGGCCTGATTCAGTCTCAACCGCAGCTAAAGTTCTTTCCTTTATGACCCCCGAACTTCCTCATAACTCGACCCAACCGCCTGATGCTGCCTGGTTTGATTCGATGTCGCAGCTGATCCAGCCGGGTAATCGAAACCGTTCTATCGGAGAACGGCTGGTGGAGCAATGCGTCCGTGTTTCATTGATGGTCAAATTGCGTTGGGCCATGTTGGCAGCCCTGTTTTGTTACGTGCTGCTGGCTGAACTACTGCTTGCCCCGGATATTGATCTGCCGATCTTTCATATTGAACAATGGAGCCTTTCGCTTAAGGCTACCGCGCTCTTTTTTGCTGTTGTCTTTCCACTACTATCACTTCCCTGCAATGTCTGGAAAAACTGTCGCCTGGTCATCTATCTGCAGGTGCTGGTTGATCTGTTGTTTGTCACTGCTGCGATCCACTGGAGTGGTGGTGTCGTAAGCTGGCTCTGGCCTGCCTATCTGCTGATCTCACTGGAGTCAGCCTTTCTGTTTGAAAAGAAACGGGAGGTCTGGGGTATCGGTATGATCGGGGCAGCCCTGTATGGACTGCTGCTTGTGGCTGAACAGCTTGATTTTATTGTAACCATCAGGATGCCGTTTATGGAGGAGGAAAGCCCTAACATCCTGTTTGAGTTGCTGATGTGGCTCTGGGTTGCCGGGGTTAATACGGTGGTTTCATTTTTTGGTGCCTTCCTGATGGAGAAGATCCGCTCAGATCATCAGAAGGTTAAACAGAGCGAAGAGGCCCTGACCGGCTTTATCTCCACCGCCCATGACCTTATTTTCTGCTGCCGTCAGGATGGGACCCTGCTGTATCTGAACCAGGTAGGGCAGGATATAATCGGTTCACTGGAGGAGCTGTCTGATGGAGCCAGTCTGTTCAGTCTGACCGATGAGGAAGGCAAGGGGCTCCTGGCGCGTCAGTTTGAAAAAGTGACCCAACGGATAGATGTCGGCCACTTCGAGATGCGTCTGCTCTCTTCGGCTGCCGGTAGAACATTGGATCTGGAGGTGAGCCTTTCAACCTGTTGTAATGAGGTGCCAGACCAGATGATCTGGGGGGTCTGCCATGATATTACGGAGCGGAACCTTGCTCAGCGTGAGTTGATCAAGCTGGCACATCATGATGTGCTGACCGGGCTTCCCAACCGGATTTTGCTGCATGATCGTCTGCAACAGGCGAGGGCCCTTGCCCACCGGATGCATTCACGCTTTGCCTTGCTGTTCCTTGATATGGACCGCTTCAAGATCATCAATGACACCCTGGGGCATGCGGTTGGGGATGATCTGCTCAGGATGATTGCCCAGCGGTTGAAAGGCTGCTTCCGTGAGACCGACACCGTTGCACGGATCGGTGGTGATGAGTTTGTTGTGCTGATGTTGAATGTGGCAGATCAAACTGACATTAATGCACTGACTAACAAGTTGCTTCAGGAACTTACTCAGCCGTTCATGATCCGTAACCACGAACTGTTTGTAACCACCAGCGGCGGTATCTGTACCTATCCTGATGATGAAGATGATGTTGAGACCATGATGCAGAAGGCCGATATTGCCATGTACCATGCCAAGGCACTGGGACGGAACAACATCCAGTTTTATAACGATAGTATGGACCAGAATGCGTCACGTCGTTTCACCATAGCCAACTCCATGCGGCGTGGTCTGGATCGCGGTGAGTTCCGGCTCTACTACCAGCCCAAGTTGGATGTCACAAGCGATTGTATTGTGGCAACCGAGGCATTGGTACGCTGGCAGCATCCTGAATTGGGCCTGCTGGCTCCAACTGAATTTATCCAGCTGGCTGAGGAAAGTGGTCTGATTGTTGATCTTGGGGAATGGGTGTTGCGGGAGGCCTGCCGTCAAAATATGGCCTGGCATCAGGATGGGCTGCAAGGGCTGCGCGTGGCGGTTAACCTTTCCGGTTACCAGCTGCAACACAGTCGTCTCGTTGACTCTGTTCGCTCAATTCTGGCAGAAACCGGTATGCCTGGTGAACTGCTTGAGTTTGAAATCACTGAAAGTGTCATCATGCAGAATCCGGATTATGCCGTTGAGGTGTTAAACGAAATCACCAATCTGGGAATCCATATCTCGATTGATGATTTTGGAACTGGCTATTCATCACTCTCACACTTGAAACGTTTCAGCGTCAACACTCTGAAGATCGACAAATCGTTTGTACGGGATGTAGAAAGTAATTCCACTGATGCAGCAATAGCCTCGGCCATCATTGCCATGGGCAGCAGTCTTAACCTGAAGGTAATTGCCGAAGGAGTGGAAACTGAGCAGCAGATGGATTTCTTGCGTGACAACAACTGTGACCAGGTGCAGGGGTTTCTGATCAGTCGTCCGCTCCCTGCGGATCAGGCATTAAAAGTGCTACGGCAGAAATGTATCGGGGAGCTGGTTCAGGGGCGAGAGGATTTGAAGCAGCAGTAATCAGACAGTATTCTGGCGTGATCAAAGCAAAGCGGAGAGGGAAGTTCTTCGGGTAAAAACAGGGCCAGTTCCGCAGCATCGTCGGCAGCGATGGGAACTCCGGTGGCCTGTGCCACAAAGACCGTTGTGATGGTATGCATCCGTTTATCCCGTGCCGGATCAGAGTAGCAGCCCAATAGTTGCAGGTTATAGATGCTCAGGCTCGTTTCTTCTTGGGCCTCTCTGATGGCGGCAGTTTCAAGAGATTCACCATAGTCTACGAATCCACCCGGCAGGGCCCAGCCATGGGGTGGATTTTTGCGTTTGATCAGGATAATTTTGTTGTCCAGTTCAATGATGATATCCACCGTAGGAAATGGATTGCGGTATTGTTTGACCGCAGCGCCGCAGGCGGGGCAGGTGAGGCTGGCAAAGGACATGGTGGTCTCCGGAAATACAAAAAAAGGGAAGCAATGCGCTTCCCTTTTTTGTATCTGTGTATGGATGAAGTTACTTCTTCTTGCCGCCAGATGCCTTCTTGGAAGCCTTGAGCGGGTTGACCTTGAGGTCTTCGATCTTGATTTCTACCTTGACGTGGGTAGCAAAGTTACAGATGCCGTTAGCCCACTTCTTGGCAGGTGCCGGATAGGCGCCACAGACCTGACCGATGCTGCCTTCAACAATTCGTTCACACCCTTCACAGTTCTCTACCACGGTCTGGCAGGAGCCATCGGGGAATACACATCCGCTTTTTGCCATGAAGGTACATTCGGTACCGGGAAGCACGGTTTGACACTGCATACTTCATCCTCCTCAAAGTGATTCAGTTCAACTGAATTTAAACTGTAGCAATTCTGAAAAGAAAAAGTCAATACCAAAAACTATTCCAACTGTCTATATAAAATATATCAGGCAACAGTTTTTGTGTGCCGTTTGACTTGACGCTGGCTCTGCTTCTATAGTAGCCTAACAAGATAAAAGCTGTCTTATTTTCTTTTGGGGGAGGGATCATGGCTCATATCGCATTCGGCACTTCCGGGTGGCGTGGAATTCTATGTGAAGATTTCACCTTTGAGAATGTCAAGATTGTAACCCAGGCCATTGCAGATTACCTGAAATCTACCGGTGAGGCAGATAAAGGGGTGATTATCGGCTGTGATACCCGCTTTATGGGCAAACGATTCACAGAGGAAGCGGCTGCGGTGCTGGCAGGGGCCGGGATCAAGGCGCTACTGTGCAGCCGGGATGTCCCTACACCGGTGATTGCATTTGAAATCCTGCGCCGTGGTGCTGCTGGCGGGATTAACTTCACCGCCAGTCATAATCCGCCTGAATATAATGGTATCAAATTCTCTCCCTCCTGGGGTGGGCCAGCCTTGCCGGAGACCACCAAGCAGATTGAGCAACGTGCCAATGAGATGATGGGCGACTTCTGCTATAAAGAGCTATCCCTGGAAGAGGCTAAACGGCGTAACCTGTTAGAGGTGATAGATCCCCATGGCGCCTACCTGGCTGCCCTGGAACAGAAGGTTGATTTTGATGCCTTGAAAACCATCGGCAAGCTCGGGCTTAACCCGCTTTACGGCACTGCTCGCGGGTATCTGGATGCGCCGCTCAAGAGTCTTGGCATTCCCTATGCCATCATCAACGACCATCTTGATCCGTACTTTGGCGGGCAGCCACCAGAGCCGTCTGAGGCACACATTCCTGACTTCATCTCGTTGGTGAAGAATGACCCCACTATACGGCTTGGTCTGGCCACTGACGGTGATGCTGATCGTTTCGGCATTCTGGACGCAGATGGCACCTATATCGAGCCTAACTATATCATTGCCTTGTTGTTGGATTATCTGATCCGGGTCCGTAAGCTTTCCGGTGGCGTGGCCCGCAGTGTGGCAACCTCCCATTTTGTTGATGCCGTAGCAAAAAAACATGGTGTGCCTGTTTATGAGACACCGGTTGGCTTTAAATATATCGGCGAGCTGATCACCCAGGACAAGATTGTGATCGGTGGTGAAGAAAGTGCCGGGCTGACCATCAAAGGCCATGTGCCTGAGAAGGACGGCATCCTGGCCTGTTTTTTGGTGGCTGAGATGGTTGCCCATGAAGGCAAGACGGTACGGGAATTGCTTGAGCGGATGTATGGTGAAGTCGGGCGCTTTATCACCCGCCGTGACAATCTGAAGCTCTCCCCGGAACTGGAGGCTGCCTATCCTGTCAAGGTCGCTGCAGTACCCAAAGAGATTGCCGGAGCTGCAGTAACTGACGTCATTACCGTTGACGGGGTGAAGCTAATTTTGTCAGACGGATCCTGGATGCTGTTCCGTAAATCCGGCACAGAGCCGGTGGTGCGACTCTATGGTGAGGCCTCTTCAGAGGCGCGTCTGACTGAGGTTATGGCAGCTGGCAGGCGTTTTATCCTTGGCTGATTTTTGAATAAAATTGATGCAGGACAAACCCTGCATTCTTCTGACCTGGTATGATCGGGTCAGCGTTGTTGTTAACAGATTACCTGGTAAGCACTCTAATGGAGGAACTATGTGGGATTACACACCTAAAGTTAAAGATCATTTCCTGAACCCCCGTAACGTGGGAGATATACCTGATGCAGACGCTGTTGGAGAAGTAGGCAGCCTGGCCTGTGGCGATGCCTTAAAGCTGTATTTGAAACTGGATGAAAACAAGGACAAGATAGTTGATGCCAAGTTTCAGACCTTTGGTTGCGCCAGCGCTATCGCCTCTTCTTCTGCCCTGACCGAGATGGTGAAGGGTAAGACTCTGGATGAGGCCCTTGCAGTCAGCAATCAGGATATTGCTGAATTTCTGGGCGGGCTGCCTGAAGAAAAAATGCATTGTTCCGTGATGGGGCAGGAGGCTCTGGAGGTGGCCATTTTTAAATATCGTGGCCTCGAACTGCCTGACCATGATGCCGAGCATGACCACGGCCATGCCTATCCCGACTATGAAGGCACACTGGTATGCAAATGTTTTGGCATTACCGATACCTTCCTGAAGAAGGTGATTGCCGACAACGGTCTGACCACCTCAGAACAGGTCACCAACTTCTCCAAGGCCGGTGGGGCCTGTGGCAGTTGTATCCCCAAGATCAAGGAGTTGATTGCCGAGGTACTGGGACAGGCCAAAGAGGCCGCTGCCAAACCCAAGCTCTCCAACTTGAAGAAGATGCAACTGGTGCAGGAAGTGCTGGAGCGGGATATCCGTCCCATGCTGCGTGCTGATGGCGGCGATCTTGAACTGATTGATATTGATGGCGACCATGTCCAGATCGCCTTCCGCAAGGCCTGTGCCGGCTGTGCCTCCTCCGGTAATACCGCAAAGTTTGTCGAGATGAAACTACGTGAGCTGGTATACGACGGCCTGCGTGTTCAGGAGGTATAATGATGAAAGAAATTTATCTGGATAATAACGCTACCACCAAGGTGGATGAGGCGGTCTTTAAAGAGATGAAACCGTATTTTTGTGAGCTGTACGGGAACCCCAGTTCCATGCACTACTTTGGTGGTCAGGTGCAAAGCAAAACTACCGAGGCCCGCAAAAGGGTGGCTGATCTGCTGGGGGCCTCGCCGGATGAAATCATCTTTACTGCCTGCGGTACTGAAAGTGACAACACCGCGATCCGCTCTGCGTTAGAGGTGCTGCCTGATCGAAAGCATATCATTACCAGTCGGGTAGAGCATCCGGCAGTGTTGACCCAGTGTCGCAACCTGGCCGCCAAAGGCTACCGGGTAACCGAGATTGGCGTTGATGGTGCAGGACGGCTGGATATGGACGAGTACAAAAGGGCGATTGATGACGATACTGCCATAGTATCTTTTATGTGGGCCAACAATGAAACCGGTGTGATCTTTCCGGTTGAAGAGGCCGCAGCCATTGCCAAGAAAAATGGCGCTCTGTTTCATACTGATGCAGTCCAGGCAGTGGGTAAGATCCCAATCAACTTGGCAGCCTCAAAGATCGACATGCTTTCCCTGTCCGGCCACAAGCTGCACGCACCCAAAGGTATCGGCGCGTTGTATGTCCGTAAAGGCACTCCGTTCCGTCCTTTGATGGTTGGCGGACATCAAGAGAAAAGCCGTCGTGCAGGCACTGAAAATGCTGCTGCCATTATCGCACTGGGCAAAGCCTGCCAGTTGGCCGGTGAGTTCATGGAGGCAGAAAACACCACGGTTAAAGCCAAGTGTGAACGGCTGGAGAACGCGCTGATGGCTGCCATCCCCCATGCCCGTATTAACGGTGGCGGTGCAGACCGTCTGCCAAACACTACTTCCATCGCCTTTGAGTTTGTGGAAGGGGAGGCGATTCTGCTGCTTCTGTCAGAACTGGGGATCTGCGCCTCTTCCGGCAGTGCCTGTACCTCTGGATCGTTGGAGCCGTCCCATGTCCTGCGTGCCATGGGGGTGCCGTTTACCTGTGCCCACGGTTCAATCCGTTTTTCTCTGTCGCGTTATACCACCGATGCGGAGATTGACGGTGTGATCAAGGAGCTTCCGCCGATTATCGCCCGTCTGCGGCAGATGTCCCCCTTTGGGCGGGAGTTTTTGAAGTAAGTCCTTAAGGTTTTGTTGTCAGCTTAACAAAAGCGGGGTGCTTCGGTATCCCGCTTTTTGTTTTCTTGACAACTTGTCATTTAAATATGATGATCTGGGCAGGAGAGGTAATTACCATGCAAACAATGACGGTCGGAGAGGTAAAGTCCCATTTTTCCGATGCCCTTGATCTGGTGCAGAAGGGGGAGGATATTGTGATCAGTTTTGGCAAGCGGAAAGAGAAGATTGCCGTGCTGGTGCCTTTTTCCCGGTATGCCCAAAAGCAGGAACGGACCCTCGGCTTGCTGGCAGGTAAGGCAACCTGCATTATCAAAGATGGCTTTAAGCTTACTGATGATGAACTGTTTGCATCATGAACTGCCTGCTTGATACCCACACCCTGCTCTGGTCACTCTTTGAACCAAATCGGCTTGGAAAGACTGCCCTGGAACTGTTGCAAGATCCGAAGAACACCGTCTATGTTAGCGTTATTTCTGTCTGGGAAATCTCTCTCAAATACTCCATCGGCAAACTGGATTTACAAGGGGTAACCCCGGATGCCTTTCCTGACCTGATCCGCCAAACCGGTTTTGAGCTTCTGCCACTTGCAGCACAGGATGCAGCCACGTTTCATAACCTTGCACGGCTTGAGCATAAAGACCCGTTTGATCGCCTGTTAATCTGGCAGGCGATCAGCCATAAGCTCACCTTTGTTTCGCAGGATAAAGCCTGTGCTGCGTACAGGAAACAGGGCTTAAAGGTGGTATGGTAGACAGTAATGCGGGGTGCTTCGGTGCCCCGCATTTTTTGTGCCGCCGGCTTGACGCTCACCCAAACCAAAGGTACTGTATACAGATATTTTGTCGGAGGTTTGACACCTATGTTCCGCTGTCTGCTGTTTTTGCTGTTCTGTCTGATTCCGCTTGCAACCCACGCTGCTGACACCCGTGGACTGCGGGTAGTTGCCAAAGACCCTGCCACCAACCAAACTGCAGAAGTCAAGCTATACAACAAAAGCTATGCTGTGGTGATCGGCATAGACCAATATCAGAACCTGCCGCCTGATCGTCAGCTTAACAATGCAGTACATGATGCCAAAGGGGTTGCTGATGTGTTAAAGCGCAACTTCCGGTTTGATAAAATAGTATCCCTCTACAACCGTGAAGCCACAAAAGACCGGATACTTGAACTGCTGACCGAAGAACTGCCCCGCAGTATGGGACCGGAAGACTCGGTTTTTATCTTCTGGGCCGGACACGGCAATCAGGAAGAAACCGCAGAAGGGGATATCGGCTACCTGATTCCCTATGACGGCGCAACCGACAAGATCCGTAAAAACATCACCATGACTGAGATACGGGACACCATCTCCAAAAAGATTCCTGCCAAACATGTCCTGTATGTCATGGATGCCTGCTACTCCGGACTTTTAACCACCCGCTCCGTTGATACCAACAGTCGTCGCGATCTTGCCTACATCAAATCCATCACCAAAGAACGGGTGCGTCAGGTGCTAACCGCCGGTAGCAAGGGCGAAGAGGTGCTGGATGGCGGACCCAAAGGGCACAGCGTCTTTACCGGCAGGTTGATAGAAGCGCTGGAGTCAGCCGGTGACTTTATAACCGCCAATGAGATACAGGCTATCCTGAAAGAGAAGGTCTATGGCGATGCCCGTGGTCGCGGCAAGGCCCAGACCCCCTCATTTGGAGCATTATACGGTAGTGGTGATTATGTGTTTGTACCAAAACAGGCTGACAGTCTCGCTGACTTGGCTGTTGCATCAGCCGCACGTTTGAAAGAACTTGAACAGTTACACGTAGCTGAACAGGCGGCCATAGTGGCCAAAGATAAAGAACAGGCTGAAATTGCTAAAAAGCAGACAGAACTTGCTGAGCTGGACAAACAGATAGCTGATATGAAGGCACGCTTGGGTACATCTTCTGTCCCCTCTAGTGATAACCTGGATACTGTCATGGCAATGGTGGATCAGAGAGAACAGCAGGGACAACATTTAGAATAACTGCGCCGGCAACGAGAGAATGAAGAACGTAAACGTCAGCAAGAGATTGAGCGCCTTAGGCAAGATGCCCTTAAAAAGAAAATAAGTCAGGTAGAATCTGATCTGGCAAAATATCGTAAAGTGGCCGGGTCCCAATATGCCAGCGACCTTTCAAATGTTACTTGGGATGCAATGCTGATACGCTACCCGGAGGCGCAAAAGGTTAAGAAAGGTGATGTTGAAGCATTTCTTGCTGTATTGGGGCTTGCACAATACAAAGGGTCAGTTGTTACGAAAGAACTCAAGGTATATCGCGAGAAACTGGATGAGGTAGCTTGGTTAGACCCCCGTACTGGCCTGATATGGGCAAAAGAGGATAACGGTAAAAGTATCACCAGGGAGGATGCCAAATCGTACTGTGAAAATTATAGCATTGATGGTTTAACAGGCTGGCGGATGCCGACAAAACCTGAACTGGAAAGCTTAACGATAGGTTTAGCCTATCAAAATATTAAAAGAACAGGTAAAGCCGTATGGTCTTCTACGGACACTTCTCTCTTCTTTTTTAGCCGAAGCGATGCGGCGTTTACGTGGTGTTTTGAAAAAAATGGCTGCCCTGATGAAAGCTACTATGCACGTGCACTTCCTGTATATCCCGGTAAATAAGTTACTTTGTACATTAGGAGTTTGAGGCAATGTCAACACTTAAAATATCAATTATTGTCCTGTTGCTGATTATTACCAGTCATGCCCATGCCTTCTGGTCATTTGAGCCAGCTTCGTTGAAAGAGCTGGCTGTTGGTGTGGCAACTGAGCTGAAGGAAAAGTCTGGCGGAGCCAAGAAGCTGTATCTTGATAAAGTGAATGTAAAAGATGCGGTTTCTGGTGAAGCGTCCAACCTCTCTGCTTTTCTGGTGAATGAGCTTGAAAGCTCCCTCTCTGCAGCCGGATTCAGTTTTACTGATTTCATGGAACAGGCGGATCAGGTGGTGGGAGCCAGCTATCAGCGTGATGGGGATCGGTTGCGTGTGTTCGTCAAATACTGCCCGGCAAAGGATAGCAGTAGTTGCAAGAGCCTTGCGGCATCCCTGCCAGTGAGCAAACTTCCCAAAGAGAGTTTCAGCGAATCAATGGACAGCAGGCTGAAACGGTTGGTGCAGAAGGCTGGTGGCGGCAAGAGCGGTCTGAAGGTATTTATCAGCCCGGTGGTGGAACGCAGGAACCGTTATTCAAGTGAGTTTTCCGAATATGTAACCGCCAAGGCCAGAAGTTTCCTGGTCAACAGTGGGCAGTTTGAAGTGCTGGAAGAACAGCCGGTGACCCGCTCGCTCTCCAATACCCGCGGTCTGGCAGCCAAGGCCAAAGAGGTACAAAACCTTGATACCAGTGCAGCATTGTTCAGCGGTGCCGATGCCGTTCTGGAGGGCTACTATCTGGAAGGGGCGGGCAGGGTGACGGTTGCCATGACCCTTAAAAACCTGAAAGGCGGGGTGCTGGGAAGTGCTGATGAGACCATTGAACGGAGCATGATCCCCTGTAGTACCGTTAACCAGACCGCAGGGGCCTTGGCTGCTGTGGCTGATGTGGCTGGTCAGGCAAGCCAGCAGGTGGTGAAACTGAATACCACCAAAGGGGATCGTTATCAGATCTATCGGGCCGGTGAGAAGGTGCAGTTTCTAATCCAGGTGGCCAGGCCGTTGTATGTCTACCTGTTCGGTATCAACGCCAAAAATGAAGTCAGCCAGCTCTATCCCGGTCCAGGCCAGCAACAGGTTCCGTTACAGGCCGGTCTGCTTCATACGGTTCCAGGTGACAGGGACAGCTGGGAGATTGTGGTTGAGCCTCCCTTTGGCACAGATGTGGTGAAGCTGTTTGCTACTGAGCGTCCTCTGCTGGTACCGGTTATTTCCGACAAGGTATCTGCCAGAAGCTTTAGTGATGGCACCCGTTCTCTGGTACGGCGGGATCTGATTCAGCAGCAGTTGGCAGGGCAAAAGATTATCAATGGCTTTGATCTGGTGGATTATTTTAAGGGAGTGGCTGATCAACAAGGGCTGATACTGTATGAAGATAGTCTGTTTGTGCAGACCAGACCGAAGTAGGAGGGGGTATGTCTGAGCAGTTTGATCTGATTGTGATTGGTGCCGGTCCTGGCGGGTATGTGGCAGCCATTCGGGCCAGTCAGCTGGGGATGAAGGTGGCGGTGGTTGAAAAGCGGGCTACCCTGGGGGGCGTTTGTCTGAATGAAGGCTGCATTCCCAGTAAGGCGCTGCTTGATTCCAGTGAGCATTTTGCCCTGGCGCGGGATAAATTTGCCCTGCATGGGATTGAGATTGATCCTCCACGGCTTAATCTGACAGCCATGTTGGCTCGTAAAGATGATGTGGTGAAGAAGTTGACGGATGGTGTTGCCTATCTGTTCAAGAAAAACAAGGTTACCTTGTTTACCGGGACAGCCAGCCTGCAAGGCCAGGATGCTGAAGGAATGCAGCAGGTGACAGTGGAACAGGTTTTTCAGTTGAGTTTTCCCAATGGAGATCAGCAACCGGTTGAGGCGCCCCAGTTACTGCGGGCAGCTAACGTGCTGCTGGCAACCGGCAGTGAGCCGATTCCATTGCCCACCATCCCCTTTGATGGAGAACTGGTGGTCTCAGCCCGTGAAGCACTTGCCTTTAATCAGGTGCCTGATCATCTGGTGGTGGCAGGTGGTGGTTACATTGGACTTGAGTTGGGGTCTGTCTGGCGCCGTCTGGGGGCGCGGGTAACCGTTATGGAGGCATTGCCTGGTATTGTGCCATCAAGTGATCGTCAGGTGGCGGACTATCTGCAGCGGACCCTGAAAAAACAGGGCATAGAGTTCCGTCTGAATACCAGGGTAACCGGGCTGCGCCGTTTGGGCAGCAAGGCGATGATCCAGTACAGTTCTGGTGGTGAAAGCAGTGAGGTTGATTGTGACCGTCTGTTGGTGGCCATTGGTCGCAGACCGTTGATTGCTGGACTGGGGGCTGAAGATATCGGTATTCAGTTCGATCAAAATGGCAGAATACAGGTGGATGAAAACTATCAGACCAGGTGCCCGAATATTTACGCCATTGGAGATCTTATTCCGGGTCCGATGTTGGCCCATAAGGCCTCCGAAGAAGGGGTGGTCTGTGTGGAGCGGATGCATGGCAAGTCTGTAACAGTTGCGTATGAGTATCTGCCCGGCGTGGTCTATACCTGGCCGGAAGGGGCTTCGGTTGGCAAGACTGAAGATCAGTTAAAGGAAGCTGCTGTTCCGTACAAGATTGGTAAGTTTAACTTTATGGGTAATGGTCGGGCACGAGCGATGGATGAGACCGAGGGTTTTGTCAAGGTGCTTGCCCATGCTGAGACAGACCGTCTGCTGGGGGTTCATATTGTTGGTCCCCGTGCCTCAGATATGATTGCCGAGGCGGTAACTGCCATGAGTTTTAAGGGAACGGCCCGTGAGTTGGGTATGCAGTTCCATGCCCACCCAACCTTGAGTGAAGCCTTGAAGGAAGCGGCCCTGGATATCCATAAAGAAGCTATCCACGGCTAGGAGCTAAGCATGCACAAAAATAAGCGCAGGACAAAAATTGTGGCAACCCTTGGGCCAGCCAGTAGCACCCCGGAGATGCTTGAACGCTTGCTGAATGCGGGTGTTAATCTGTTTCGTCTTAATTTTTCCCACGGATCTCTGGAAGATAAATCCAGCCTGATTAATACCATTCGAGCGGTGTCAGCCAGGTTGGGCAAAGAGGTCGGGATACTGGCAGATCTGCAGGGCCCCAAGATTCGTACCGGCAAGATGGCTGGCGAAGGAATGGTTTTGCACAAAGGGCAGGAGGTGGTCATTACCACTGCCGATATCCTGGGGGCTGACGGCCTGATTCCAACAATCTATACTGAATTACCCCGCGATGTCACACGCGGAGCCCGGATATTGCTTGACGATGGCCTGCTCGAACTAAAAGTGCTGGCTATTGAAGGTGAAGAAGTCCGTTGTCTGGTGGTAAATGGCGGTCTGCTTAAGAACAACAAGGGTATCAATCTGCCCGGGGTCAAAGTATCGGCACCATCACTGACTGAAAAGGATCTGGCTGATCTGGATTTTTGCCTCTGGGTTGATGTTGATTATATCGCCCTTTCGTTTGTGCGTACCCACGAAGATGTGGAGCAGATAAAAAGGATCATCTATAGCGCCGGCAAGGATATTCCGGTGGTTGCCAAGATTGAAAAGCCTGAAGCCCTGCGCAACTTCAACAAGATTTTGAAAGTTACCGATGCCGTTATGGTGGCCAGAGGCGATCTGGGGGTTGAGATAGAAGCAGAGAAGGTGCCGCTGATTCAAAAAAAGATTATACAAGCCTGTAATCTGGCAGGAAAGCCGGTAATAACCGCTACCCAGATGCTCGAATCAATGATAACCAATCCGCGTCCCACCAGAGCAGAGACCTCTGACGTTGCCAATGCTATTATAGATGGAACTGATGCAGTTATGCTCTCGGGTGAAACAGCATCAGGATCTCATCCGGTTGCTGCAGTGGAAACCATGGCAAGAATTGCCCTTGATGTCGAAACGGGCGGTTATGGTAGCAGATCTAACGCACCGGCACTAATGACTCCAAGTATTGCTCAGGCGGTTGGAGAAGCCGCATGCAGGGCTGCCACCAGCCTCAAGGCAAAGGCCATCGCTGTATTTACCCAGTCAGGCAGCACTGCAGCGCTGATATCACGCTTTCGTCCTGCAATCCCGATCGTTGCCTTTACCAATGCGGTTGAAATTCAGCGCAAACTTTCTATCTATTGGGGAGTGCGTACAAGGCCGATAACAATACTGGAAAGCATGGAGCAACAGATTGCGCTGGCTGAACAGTCATTACTGGCTGCAGGACTGCGCAAGGGGGATATCGTTGTTATTATTATGGGAACACCAATTGAAGCACGTGGTTCAACAAATCTGATGAAGATCCATAAGCTGGGAGCAGGCAGGTTTTTTGAAATTTTTTAAAATTAGCGTTGACAATGACAACAGGTCTCAGGTATATATCCTTTCTCTTTTGCACCGAAAATATTTGCCCGGCAGCAACGAGCAAAGAAAAAAAGTAAAAAAAGAGATTGACAAGCGAAGGAAGATTTAGTAACTTGCCAATTCCGCTGCGACGGAACGAAACGAAAGCTGCGGAGACTGGTTTGGTCTTTGAAAACCGAATAGCAAGTGTTGTGAATTGCGGGCCAAGCAATTC
>CAZNWF010000069.1:0-15410 GCA_964576485.1 uncultured Geobacter sp.
GTCTCAGTCGCTGCGCGCCGTGCGCCTTGTATCCGGCCTTCCTCATGACATTTTGAAAGAGGCTCATAGAATGAAATCAATAGTAGCCATAGTTGGCCGTCCCAATGTGGGCAAATCAACCCTGTTCAACCGGATTGTGGGGGAGCGCAGGGCGATTGTTGATGATATGCCCGGTGTGACCCGTGACCGCAACTATGCGGTGGTGGAGCGTTATGACAAGCCGTTTATTCTGGTGGATACCGGCGGGTTTGAGCCGGTAACTGAAGACCGGATGCTGCAGCAGATGCGTGAGCAGTCACTGTTGGCCATGGAAGAAGCGGATGTGATTGTCTTTCTGATGGATGCCAAGCAGGGCCTGACACCGGCTGATAACGAGGTTGCCTCTATGCTGCGGCGGGTGGATAAGCCGGTCTTTTATGTGGTTAACAAGGTGGATGGCGAGAAGGTCGAGAACGAGGCGGCCGAGTTTTATGCCCTGGGTATCGACAACATGCATACCATCTCAGCTGCCCACAACCGTGGTATCAGAGACTTGCTGGATGAAATTCAGGAGCTTTTGCCGGATAATCCGCTGCCGGGTGAAGATGAGGTGACCTCCATCGCGGTGGTGGGGCGCCCCAATGTGGGCAAGTCATCGCTGGTCAACCGACTGCTGGGGTTTGAGCGGGTGGTGGCCAATCCCGTTGCAGGAACTACACGTGATTCAGTGGATACCTTCTTTACCTGCAACAAAAAGCGCTACTGTCTGATTGATACGGCTGGTATCCGGCGTAAGGGCAAGACCAGCCAGAAGCTTGAAAAATACAGCGTGGTTGATGCCTTGAAGAGTATTGACCGGGCTGATGTGGTGCTGATTGTGCTAAATGCGGAAGATGGGATCACTGAACAGGATAAACATATTGCCGGCTACGTCTATGAGGCTGGCCGCTCCTGCCTGTTTGTGGTCAATAAGTGGGATACGCTTGAAAAGGACAACAAGACGGTTGGCACGTTTGTGGAGCAGATCCAGTATGAGTTCAAATTTCTGGCCTTTGCTCCAATTGTGTTTGTCTCAGCCAAGACCGGTCAGCGGATTCATAAGGTTATGGAAGAGGCTGCAGAGGTGGCAGAACAGTATTCCCGCAGGGTTACTACCTCAGAGTTGAATCGTGTCTTTAAGGAAGCGGTGGAGGCGCATCATGCTCCGTTACACCATGCCCGCCGGGTTAAATTCTACTTTGCTACCCAGGTAGGGGTTAAACCACCTACGTTTGCAATTTTCACCAATCAGCCCGATGGGGTGCTGACACCGTACCAGCGGTATCTGGGCAACCGTTTTCGGGATGCCTTTGGTTTCAAAGGGACACCGTTCAGGCTGTTGTTCCGTGGCAGAGAGCGTAAGCTGGCTGATGGCAGGGAAAGAAAAAAAACTAAACCGTGATATGGCTTTACTCGCCGTGTTCAGTGGTTTATCATTAACTCCTTAATTATCGTAGTTACAGGCAAGGAGAAATTGTCGTGCAGATGCAGAGTGGACTGCATGGAAAACTGGAAGAACTGGGTCTGGACGAAATCCTTCAGATTGTCGGGGTGAGCCGTCGTACCGGTATTCTGACCCTGAAAAGCAGAGGGCGTGAAGCGGTGCTGCAGTTCCGAGACGGTCTGTTGGTACGAGTTACTTCCACCGGTTTTCAACAGAGTCTTGGGGAGTTGCTGATCCGTAACGGAGCTGCCACCCCCCAGATGGTGCAGCAGGCTCTTGCTATCCAGCAGCAGGAACAGTTCCGCGAACGGATCGGTACAATCCTTCATTCCCGTTTTAATGTTGATTTACAGCTGATTGAACAAACCGTGCGGGAGCAGATCAGTAACGTCCTGATGACCCTGTTTGCCTGGACTGAGGGCAGCTTTGATTGCGCTCCCCTTGATGTTGAAACAGTCGATGCCGCCTATCTTGACCCGGTACAGCTTATCCTTGAACTGGGGGATAGTGCGACGGATCAGCTGGTTGCTGAGGGAGTAAAGCTGCAGCAAGCTTTAGGAGCTGATGAAGGGTATGATCAGGTCGAAGAACTTGTGGAGTTGATCCCTTTAACGCCGCCAAAGCAGGCGACACTACCGCCATTGGTCATTGTCGATGATGACAGTGCCATGCTAGAGGCGGTGGCTGAAGAGTTTTCGCAGTGGTTTGATGTGTCACCGTTTACCCATAGCGAAGAGGCATTGGTCAGGATCGATGCCCTGTTTCGCACTGGAGCCAACCCGGTAGTACTGGTTGATCTGATTATGCCCAAAATGGATGGTACCGGTGTCTTGGGCGGGCTTGAACTGATTCAGTTGTTACATCGTAACTTTACCGGACTTAACATTTTTGCCATTTCTGACTTCCATCATGCCGACGCTGTGCAGGAACTTTCCGGTCTGGGGTATGTATGCATAAACAAGCCGCGGCGTGGTGATACCAAAGGCGATTCGTTTGGTTCTTTTGTGCAACATGTAAAAGCTGCGCTGCACCTGAACCATTAGCAGCAGTTAAAGCAGGCTTTTTGGAGGGGACCTGTAGTGATGAAGAGTTTCACTATTCTTATTGTTGATGATTCTGCTGCCATGCGCTCCCTGCTGGTCTCTACCCTGGAGACACTGGGAAATCTTTCAATTGTGCAGGCTCCGAACGGGTTTGAAGCGTTGCGCATGTTGCCCCGTGAACAGGTTGACCTGGTCCTGACCGATATTAACATGCCGGATATTAACGGGCTTGAACTGCTTAGTTTTATTCGTAATAACCCCATCTACAAAGATGTTCCGGTGGTCGTTATCTCTACTGAAGGAAGCCGTAAAGATATTGAAAAGGGGCTCTCCCTTGGTGCCAATGAATATCTGGTCAAACCGTTTCAACCAGAACAACTCCTTGAAATAGTCAAAAGGTTTCTATGAGCTCTTCCTCCGTCCCATCATCTGATGCTGCACGGGATTTTCTGGCAGAGGCTGAGGAGATTGTTGAAGAACTCAGTACCCAATTGGCTGATCTTGCAGATATGGCCGAAAAGGGAGCCTGGGAACCTGATCTGCTGAATGCCATCTTCCGTGGAGCCCATTCATTGAAGGGGCTGGCAGGCATGTTCGGCTTCGGTATGATCGCCGAAGTTGCCCACCATGCTGAAAACCTGCTTGATTGGTTGCGGATGGGCAAGGTTTCGCTTTCAACGGCAGTACTTGAACTGCTTTTCTCTTCTGCTGAACTGCTCACCACCCTGCTGCGAGCCTGTGTTGATGGCACCCTTGACCATCATCAGGCCGCTGCTGCAGCCCATGCCGCCGCCATCAGCGCGTATCTTAATCCAACGGCTCCTGTTGCAGAGGCTCCGTTACTTGAACAGTTGGGTCTTTCAGAATCACTGATGGGCGCGTTGACTGAGTATGAAGAACACCGCCTGAAAGAAAACTGCAGCAAAGGTCGCTTTATCTATGTGGTGCACGCCTCCTTTGAACTTACCACCTTTGACCAGGGTTTATCACAAGTAACTGATATTCTGAAAAGCTGTGGAGAAGTCATCAGTACCCTGCCCAGTGTCGGGGAAAACCTTGAGACCCACATTGACTTTGATCTGCTGGTGGGCAGTGAGCAGAATGAACAGGAGTTTGTCCAGCTTCTGAAAGATCTTGATGTCACCATTCTGGTTGCGAGCGGTACTGCTGCGTCGAAGCAGCCCGAAACTGCAGTAATCCCCGGCCCGGAAGCAGCTAAACCGGAAGAGACGGTTGCAGTTGTCCCGGAAAAAACTGGTATGCCTGCCACACTTCCTGTTTCAGAAGGTGTACCAGTCAGCTCTGAAGAACTCCTTACCGCCAAGAGCATGAGTCGTACCGTACGGGTGGATATTGGTAAACTGGATGAATTGATGAACATTGTTGGTGAGTTAGTGCTGGCCCACTCATCTATTTCTTCCATTGCCAATCGGATGCGTGCGGAGGGTTTTTCCCGTATGGCAATTGACCTTGGCAAGGCAGCCAAAGGGCTGGAACGTCGCCTGACTGACCTGCAAAAGGGGGTTATGGATATCCGTATGATTCCGGTAGGGCAGTTGTATGAAAAAATGTCCCGGATTGTGCGGAAGATCTCCCGTGAACAGGGCAAAAAGATCGAGTTGAAGATGTACGGTGCCGAGACAGAGCTGGATAAGCTGATTGTGGAGGATATTGCTGATCCGTTGATGCATATCATCCGTAATGCCATTGACCACGGGATAGAATCGCCGGAACGCCGTCTGGCTGCCAGCAAGGATGAGCGTGGTACGGTTCGGCTTTCATCCTTTCAAAAGGGCAACCATGTTGTTATTGAGGTTGAGGATGACGGTGGCGGTATCGATATTGAAAAGATCAAGCAGAAGGCCTTGTCCAAAGGGTTGGTGCAGGATGTCAGCAGCCTGTCAGAGCGTGAAGCCCTTGATCTGATTTTTTTGCCCGGTTTTTCAACTGCAGACAAAATTACCGATGTTTCAGGGCGTGGCGTTGGCATGGATGTGGTGCGCAACAATATTGCCGCCGTTTCCGGCATGGTGGATATTGAAACCAGACTGGGACAGGGCTCCCGCTTTACCATTGTGCTGCCGATTACCCTGGCCATTATCAAGGCTTTGATTATCTTCTGCGCTGGTCGAACCTATGCCGTACCAATTACTTCGGTGGTTGAATCGATTATTCTGGAGCCATCCGATATCAAGACGGTTGAAGGGAAAGAGGTCATTAATCTACGTGAGCAGACCCTGGCGCTGTTGCGCCTGGAACGACTCTTCAAGATTGATCGGATCGGCAGTAATCCTGGTGACCAGTATGTGGTGGTGGTCGGCTCTGC
This sequence comes from uncultured Geobacter sp., assembly GCA_964576485.1. Lineage (GTDB taxonomy): Bacteria > Desulfobacterota > Desulfuromonadia > Geobacterales > Pseudopelobacteraceae > Trichlorobacter. Next base: position 4,832 of record CAZNWF010000069.1, read on the forward strand.
TGAAAAACGGTTGGGAATCGTGGTGGATGATCTGCTGGGACAGCAGGATATTGTGATTAAGCCGTTGGGGGCTGCATTCAAGTCAGTGCGTGGTATTTCCGGTGCAGCTGATCTGGGTGATCAACGTACTATTCTGGTGATGGATGCAGGTGGCATTATTGCTGAAACCATGCGTGGCGGCGGGGCGTAAACAGTGTACAAAGAGTACTTTGGCCTGAAAGAAAAACCGTTTGGCAAAACGCCAGACCCTCGCTTTCTGTTTCTGTCCAAAGGGCACGAAGAGGCGTTGGCCAGGCTTGAGTATGCGGTTGAAGAACGTGAAATTGCGCTTCTGACCGGTGATGTGGGCTGCGGGAAAACCACCCTTTCCAGGGCGTTAATGGATCGTTGCGGCGCAGGTTATCGTTTTATCATGATCTTTAACCCCCGTATGGGGGCGCTTGAGTTTTTGCGTACCGTTGCCCATGGGCTTGAAATTGAGTTGCCGGCCCGCACCAAAGATGACCTGCTGCGCCAGATTACCGGCAGGCTCTATGACCTGTATCGGGACAATCTCTGCCCGGTGTTGGTGATTGATGAGGCCCAGACCATAACGGAACTTGAGGTGTTTGACGAGATCCGTCTGCTGACCAACTTCCAGATGGATGATCATAATCTGATCAGTGTGTTGATCATGGGACAACCTGAATTGCGCAACCTGCTCAGATATCAGCCGATGGAGCCGCTCAGGCAGCGGATTTCCCTGCATTTTCATCTGCAGCCGCTATCCCTTGAGGAGACCATGGAATACCTTGATTTCAGAATAGTGGCTAGTGGCGGCGTTCCCGGCCTTTTTACCCCTGATGCGCTTCAGGCAATGTATGAGCTTTCAGAAGGGGTTCCTCGCAGAATTAATACCATTGCCACCAACGCACTGTTAGTGGCCTATGGCAACGACGCTGCAGTGATTGATGCTGCAATTATTCAGGAAGTTCGTGATGAGGTAACGCTCTGATGGAACTGGCCAAGATTCGCAATAAAGTATGGCAGGCAGCTGCAGCGGAGTCCACACAGGAAGCTCTGCCGGTGGAGCCGGTTACCGCTCAACCTGATCAGCCATCACCACCTGCTCTGTCAGTACCGGACAACCTGTTTGATCTTCAGCCCGCCATGTTCTCTTTTCCAGGCCCGGTACCGGTTCGTCCTGCCCCGTCTGAATTACGCTTTGATCCGCTGGCCAGGATTCTGGCTGGCAGAGAACATGATTGCCTTGTTGTTGCCGGTTCTTCTGATGTCGGGCTGGAACAACAAGCAGAGGTTACTGAGGCTGTTTTTGAAGAATTTCTCTGTTTCCGGCTGGGAGATGAGGAGTACGGCATCAACATCATGGAGATCAAAGAGATCATCAAGACACGGGAGTTAACCGAAGTGCCTCGCACACCTGGCTTTGTGGATGGTGTGCTTTCCCTGCGCGGGGTGATTGTGCCGGTGTATACCATGCGCAAACGCCTTGGTATGTCGCTTGAGTATGATGCCAGTCAGGAGCGGATTGTGATTGTCCGTTGCGGTGATGGCCTGCACGGACTGCGGGTTGATCGGGTGACTGATGTGGTAAAGATTGCCAAGACAGATCGGGAAGCCACGCCGGCAGTACTTGAAGGGGTGGCCCGTGAATTTGTGGCAGGTATCGGCAGGGCAGGCAGGCGGATGCTGATTATCCTGGATATCTGCAAGGTGGTTGATACTGCCTTAGGCGAGGTTGTCTGATATGGAAACCGGGATTCAGGAACTGCAGCTGGCCGGTTTTTTGATGGGTGATAACCTGTTTGCCATTGATATCATGCGGATCAAAGAGATTGTGATCCCTCAGAAACTGGCCGGTTTTCCGCTGCAAAACAGTACCCTTGACGGCATGATCAATCTGCGAGGTCAGGTGATCCCGGTCATGAACCTGCGAGCACGCTTTGGCCTGCCTCCCCGTCCCGGCGGGCCAGGCAAGCTGATGATTGTTTCTGTGGCAGGGCGTCAGGTTGCACTGGCTGTTGATGACCTTGATGAAGTAGTGACGGTGCCGGTGCGCGATCTGGCCCCGCCGCCTGATATGGTTGAAGGGATCGGGACCGAGTTTCTGATTGCCGTCTGCCTTTGTAATGAACGACTCTATCTGGTGCTTGATATTGACACCCTGTTTGCGCCATCAGCGCGGTGTAAGCAAGGGTTGATCCAGGAGGATCTGCAGCATGGTAACCTCTGATAGCCACTCCAGGGCTGCAGACCATGACGAGGAGCTGCGCTACCGGACCGTGCAGGAACAACGTCAGCTTCCGCTTGAAAAGAGCCGGGCCATTCTTTTTACCGCTCTTGGCGATACTAGCTGGCGCGTGCGCAAGCAGGCGGTTGAAGTGCTGCTGGCAGCGCGGCCGGATCAGGATACGCTCCACCAGTTGATTGATCTGTTGCGGGATGAAGACAATGCCGGGCTGCGTAATGCAACGGCTGAACTGCTGGTCAGGTGTGGGGGCAGAGTGGTGCCGATACTGCTCGGCTATCTGAATGATGCCGATCATGACCTGCGCAAGCTGGTGGTTGATGCACTGGGTGCCCTTGGCGGCGAGGATGCCCATGACGGGCTGATCAGGGCTTTGTCTGATCCGGACAGCAATGTAGCGGCCGCTGCTGCAGAAGGTCTGGGGGGGGCGGGGAATGCCCGGTCTGTTCCAGAATTGTTGCGACATCTTGAGCTTAACCAGGAATCGTTCTTCCGTTTTAACGTCCTGGCAGCTCTGGGACAGATCGGTGTTGCCGGCCCTTTGCCACCGATTGTCAAGCGGCTTGCCGGTCAGGACATCCTGCGCAGGGCCGTGTATGAATGCCTGGGTAAAATTGGTGGTGATGTCGAAGCGGTTGAACTGTTGCTGGAGGGGGCCTTGTCGCACCTTCCCAGTGTCCGCCAGGCGGCCATTAATTCTCTGGCCCAGGTCCTGCAACACCTTGACGTTTCCGGGCTGACCGGTGTCAAAGAACGTTTGTGCCTGCTGGCTGATCAGGGCTTGCTGGAACAGCTGGCCGCTGCTTTTGTACCGGGTAATCTTGCCCAAAACCAGGCAGTAATCTCTATTCTGGGCCTGATGGCAGACCCCCGTGGCTTTGGGATACTGTTTTCTGCCCTGGCTGATGAACGCCTTGCAGCAGATGCCGAGGTTGCGCTTAAAGGGTTTGGCGCTGCTGGTGTCAAGGCTGCGGTTACACGATTTGATCAAGCCGAGTCGGCTGCAGAGCGGGCCGCCCTGTGCAGGTTTATTGGTATCCAGGAGGCGGTTGAAGGGGTGGCTGCCATTCGTCGTGGTCTTGTTGATACTTCAGCACAGGTGCGCACTGCTGCAGCTTATGCCGCTGCCAGACTGGGTGACCCGGAACTGCCATCGCTGGTTGCTAATCTGATGGATGATGAAGATATCTCGGTTCGTGAGGCTGCACTTGCCACGTTACGCCGTTATGCCGGCATTGATCAGCAACTGATCAGCTCGGCAGCAGAACAGCTTGCCGAGTCAATGGAATCTGAACGGCGCAGAGGTGCAGCATTGCTCTTTGCCGCTGTGCATAATAATGAAGGCATTGCCCGCTTGCTGAAGGACGTGGATCCTTCGGTCCGGGAGGCTGCAGCCCGCGCTGCAGGTACATTAAAGCCGTCCGATGGCTGTACTCATCTGATGATGGCCCTGGTTGATGAAGAACCTGATGTGCGTATTGCTGCTGCCGAGGCGCTGGGAGATTGTCAGGATAGGGCTGCAATAGCACCATTACGTCTGTTGCTGAATGACCGTGATGCCTGGGTGCAGGCAGCAGCTCTGCGCAGCCTGGTACAGCTGGCTCGTGAAGCTGCTCTGCCTGATCTGATTCAGCTCTGGGAACTGGGAGATGAAGTGGTGCAGCTTGCCTGTCTTGAGGCGTTTGAGCAAGTTGCTTCAGCTGAAGGGCTTATGGCAATCTCCCGTGATCTGATGCGGCATGATGGTGAAGTTCTCAAAGGTGCCATCGAGTTATTGTATCGTCATGATCTGTCGCTGTTACTCCCCTGGTTCAGCCATCTTCTCTGTCATCAAGACTGGGATGTGCGTATCACAGCAGTCAGGGCCAGCAGCGCCCTGCCTGAAGAAGAACGGATGACACTGCTGCGGATGGCTCTGGATCGCGAAGAAAATGATCTGGTCAGAGCCGAGATCAATGCTCAGCTGGGCGCGGTCTAACGTGAGTTCCTTTGACGCAGAGATAAAGCTGTCTGAAGAGGAGTTTCGGCTGCTGCGTGATCTGGTCTACAGCCACTGCGGGCTCTGGTTTGATGACCAGAACTCCTATCTGCTTGAAAAACGGCTTAGCCGCCGCCTGGCAGTTCATCAACTGAAAAGCTTCCGCGAATATTACCAGCTGCTGCGTTTTAACCGGAAACGTGATCAGGAACTGGAAGAGATCATGGACCTGCTGACCACGAACGAAACCTATTTTTTTCGTGAAGAATATCAGCTCAAGGCCTTTACCTGTGAAATCGTTCCTGAAATTTGTGCAGCACGCGGGATAAAAGAGTTTAATCGTCGCATCCGGGTCTGGTCTGCCGGTTGCTCAACCGGCGAAGAACCGTACACCATTGCCATGTTGTTGCTAGAGATGGACTGTCTGCGTGACTGGTCAATCGAGATCGTTGGTACTGATATCAGTCAACGGGTACTGCAGCAAGCACGTCGGGGTATCTATGGACCTTCGGCGTTTCGTTCAACCGATGATTACTATAAAAATAAGTACTTTACGCCCCATGAGGAAGGTGGTTACCGGATCAGGGATGAAGTCAGGAAGCTGGTTACCATCAGTCACCTGAACCTGCTGGACAGTACCCGCATGAAGATGCTGGGCAGTTTTGATCTTATTTTTTGCCGCAATGTCATTATCTATTTTGATCAACCTGCCAAGAAAAAGGTGGTGGAGTCCTTCTATCAGGTACTGCGGGATTCCGGGTATCTGTTGCTGGGGCATTCTGAGTCGTTGATGAATATAACCACGCTGTTCAACCTGCGGCACTTCAAAAATGACATGGTCTACCAGAAACCTGCAACCTCATCTGCTACAGGAGGCCTGTTATGAAGCCGTTGCGGGTACTGGTGGTGGATGACTCTGCCTACAGCCGTCGCAGTATTACCAAAATGCTGGAAGGGATTCCGGAGGTTGAGGTGGTAGGCTATGCTGTGGATGGTGAGGAGGGAATTCGCCAGGCCATTTCACTGAAGCCTGATCTGGTGACCCTTGATCTTGAGATGCCTCGTATGGATGGTTTTACGCTGCTGAGAATCCTGACCAACCGCTTTAATCTGCCGGTGCTGGTGATTAGTGCCTTGTCCGATGCAGACAAGGTGTTTCGTGCCCTTGAAATGGGGGCGCTTGACTTTGTTGCCAAGCCGATGCAGGGTCATACCCGCGAGCTGAGCAGTATTGAACAGGATCTGAAGTGGAAAGTGAAGCAGGTTATGGTAAACCTGCTCAGTAAAAAAGCTCGCCAGGCAATTCCGGTAGCTGAGCTTGCATCTTTGAAAAAATCTACGCAAACTGTCAACAAGCGGGTTGTTGATCTGGTGGCTATCGCCTCATCAACCGGCGGTCCACCGGCCCTGCAATCGATCTTTAGCTCGTTTGATCAAAGCTATCCCTTTGCGGTGGTGGTTGCCCAGCATATGCCGGCTGGATTTACCCGGGCCTTTGCTGATCGTTTGAATCGTACCTCACCTTTTACGGTACGTGAGGCCCGTGATGGTGATCTGGTTGAGCCGGGACTGGCGTTAATCGCCCCGGGCGGATCCAACCTGCTCCTTGAAGGGGTCGGGGCTGAGGTTCGTGCCCGGGTAAAGCCGCCTGAAGTCAGTGACCGCTATGTCCCGTCGGCCGATGTCCTGTTTGCATCCTGTGCACCGCTTTATGGCAACCGGATGCTGGCGGTGGTACTGACCGGCATGGGCAATGACGGCAGCAAAGGTGTGGTTGTGGTAAAGGAACGGGGAGGGCAGGTGCTGGCTGAATCTGAAGACAGCGCTGTGGTCTACGGCATGCCCCGTGAAGCTGTGGCAACCGGATCTGTTGATCGGGTGGTGCCGCTGCCGGGCATTAGTCAGGCAATTCTTGCATGTGGGGATTTTGAAATCCGTGATTGATACTTTGATAAGAGGAGTAACCGATGTCAGCAGATCAGAAGTATACCCCGGCTGAAGTAGAGGCCAAATGGCAACACCAATGGGAGGATCAGAAAACCTTCAAGGTGACTGAAGACCCTGCAAAGAAAAAATATTACCTGCTGGAGATGTTTCCCTATCCCTCCGGTCGTATTCATATGGGCCATGTTCGCAACTATTCCATTGGTGATGTGGTTGGCCGTTTTAAAAGGATGCGCGGCTTTAACGTGCTGCATCCCATGGGCTGGGATGCCTTTGGCATGCCTGCAGAGAATGCTGCCATCAAGAACAACTGCCATCCTGCTGCCTGGACCTATGAAAACATGGCCTACATGCGGGATCAGCTGAAGCAGATGGGGCTTTCCTATGACTGGGACCGTGAACTGGCCACCTGCGATGTCAGCTACTACCGCTGGGAACAGAAGCTGTTCCTGGAGATGTATAAGCGTGGTCTTGCCTACAAGAAACAGTCCTTTGTGAACTGGTGCCCTTCCTGTGAAACCGTGCTGGCCAATGAACAGGTGGAAGATGGCGGCTGCTGGCGCTGTGATACCGAGGTGGCGCAGAAGGAACTGGAACAGTGGTTCTTTAAAATTACCGATTACGCCGAGGAACTGCTTGAGTTTACCAACAAGCTGCCGGGTTGGCCTGAGCGGGTGCTGACCATGCAGCGTAACTGGATCGGGAAGAGTATCGGTTGTGAGATCGATTTTCAACTGGATGGTCGCGATGGTGCAATCAGGGTCTTTACCACCCGGCCCGACACCCTGTTCGGCGCCACCTTCATGTCCCTGGCACCTGAGCATCCGATGGCCCTGGAGCTGACTGCTTCTGAACGCCGGGCTGAGGTGGAGGCGTTCATCGACAAGGTCAAGAAGACCGACCGGATCGCCCGCACTGCTGATGATCAGGAAAAGGAAGGGGTCTTTACCGGCTCTTACTGCATCAACCCCACCAATGGCCGGAAGATGCCGATCTACCTGGCCAACTTTGTACTGGTGGAATACGGCACCGGTGCGGTCATGGCCGTGCCGACCCATGACCAGCGCGACTTTGAATTCGCCAAAAAGTATGAGCTGCCACTGGTGGTGGTCATCCAGCCTGAAGGGGAGACCCTTGATCCGGCAACCATGACCGCTGCCTATACCGAGTCAGGAGTTATGACCAACTCAGGCCAGTTTGATGGCCAGAAGAGCGAGAGCGCCAAGGAGTCAATTGCGGCCTGGCTGGAAGGGCAGGGTAAGGGTAAGAAAACCGTCAACTTCCGCTTGCGGGATTGGGGTGTATCCCGTCAGAGATACTGGGGTTCTCCGATTCCTATCATCTATTGTGACTGCTGCGGCGCAGTGCCGGTGCCGGACAAGGATCTGCCGGTGGTGCTGCCCCATGACGTCCACTTTACCGGCGAAGGCGGCTCTCCCTTGGCAACCCTGGAGAGCTTTACCAAGGTGGATTGCCCGCTCTGCGGCAAGCCGGCCCGCCGTGAAACCGACACCATGGACACCTTTGTAGAGTCCTCCTGGTACTTCCTGCGTTACTGCTGCCCTGACTTTGAAGGCGGGATGCTGGACAAGGCCCGCGCCCAGTACTGGATGTCGGTCGACCAGTATATCGGCGGCATTGAACATGCGGTGCTGCACCTGCTCTATGCCCGCTTCTTTACCAAGGTGATGCGCGATCTTGGCTATGTGGATGTGGATGAGCCGTTTACCAACCTGCTGACCCAGGGGATGGTGATCAAGGACGGCGCCAAGATGAGTAAATCCAAAGGGAACGTGGTAGACCCTGATGCCCTGATCAAACGCTACGGCGCTGATACAGCCCGGCTGTTCTCCCTGTTTGCCGCACCCCCGGAAAAGGATCTGGACTGGAACGAGCAGGGAGTTGATGGCTGCTTCCGTTTCCTGAACCGGGTCTGGAAGCTGGTTAATGAAAATCTGGAAACCGTCTTGTCTGCGCCTGCCCTTGATCCTGCTGCGCTGACCGATGAAGAACGCACCCTGCGTCGTGCTGTCCACAAGACCCTCAGAAAGGTGACTGAGGATATTGATGAGCGTTTCCACTTCAACACCGCCATCGCTGCGGTAATGGAACTGATGAACAGCCTGCAGGGAGCACGCTTGAACACGCCTCAGGCTGCAGCAGTCATGAAAGAGGCACTGGAGCTGGTGGTGACCATGCTGGCACCGTTCGTGCCACATGTTACCGAAGAACTCTGGCAGACCCTTGGCCATACCACCCCCCTTTCAGCAACCGCCTGGCCGGTCTGGGATACTGAGGCCGTTGTGGATGAAGAGCTGCTGGTGGTGGTGCAGGTTAATGGCAAGTTGCGCTCCAAGCTGTCGGTTGCGGTTGGGTTGGATGAAGAAGCGATTAAGCAGTTGGCCCTTGCTGATGACAAGGTCAAGGTCTTTACTGACGGCATGCAGATCCGTAAAGTGATCTATGTGCCAGGAAAGTTGGTGAACATCGTTGTCGGCTAATAGACGCAGATACTGGCTGGGGGCCTTTTTACTGCTGGCAGTTGCTCTGGTTGCCGGGTGTGGCTACCGTTTTACCGCAGACAGTGGTGCCAGACTGCCGGCAGGTCAGACAGTCTGGGTGCCGTTTTTCAAGAACGCCACGGTCTATGCCAATGGATCGGTTGCCCTGAAACGGGCGGTCTTTGACCAGCTTGCCGAGCAGCGGGGCATACTGCCTGCCGCAACAGCAGAACAGGCGGACCTGATTCTGGAAGGTACCCTGACCGGCTATGGCGCTGGTGTGGTCAGCTACTCTGCCGCTGATACAGCCAAAGAATATCGGCTGACCGTCTCCGCTGATGTTACGGTGCGTAAACGTGGTGCTGCTAAAGATAGCAAGCCACTCTGGAAAGGCGCTCTGTCTGCCTGGCAGGACTACCCGGTGGCAGCCACGGTAGAACTGCAGCGTAGCAGTGAAGATGCAGCCCTGACCGCTGCCAGCCGCAAGCTGGCACAACAACTGATCTGGAATCTGGAACAACAGTACTGATGACTGAACAGGAACTTGAAAAACAGATTAAGACCGGCAGTTTTCTGCCGGTCTATTTCTTTTATGGTGAAGAGCCGTTTCTGGTGGAGCGTGCCGGACGCCGGGTTATGGAGCAGGCCGTTGATCCGGCCATGAAAGACTTTAACCTCAACATCTACTACGGTGCTGACTGCAAAGGGACCGAGATCCTTGATACCTCCCAGACCCTGCCGATGTTTGCTGCACGCAGGGTAGTGGTGGTCAGGCAGGCTGACAAACTGCCTGCTGCAACCCAGGAGGGGCTTTTGCCCTATCTGGCCAATCCCTGCCCAGAGACCTGTCTGCTGTTTCTGGCTGCCAAACCTGATCTGCGTCGCAAATTTTTTATGGAATTAAAGAAACAGCCCGGCACCCTGGAATTTAAAAAACTGTATGACAACAAGCTGGGGCCATTTATCGCCAATGAGGCACAGGTACATGGCAAAAAGATCGATGGTGCCGGAGCTGAGATGCTGGGCTTCATGGTGGGCAACAACCTGCAGGAACTGGTCTCCCAGATAGAAAAGGCAGCCCTGTATATCGGCAGTCGTCCAGCCATCGGTGTTGAGGATGTCAAGGCGATTGTCAGCCAGAGCAAGGCTTTTACCGCCTTTGAGCTGGCCCGCTTCATGGGAGAAAAAAATCTGCCTAAGGCGCTGGCTACCCTGCAATCCATGTTGCAAAATGGTGAAGAGGCGATCATGATTCTGGGGGCACTGGCCAGTCACTTCCGCAGGATCTGGCGGATCAGGGAACTGCTGGATCAGAAAATGACTCCTGCTGATGTCGGTAAGCAGCTTAAAATAAATGCCTATTTTTTGGGGGAGCAGGTTACTCAGGCAAAAAAATATTCCGTGGCTGAGTTGAATGCCCTGTTTGAACGGCTCTACCGGGGGGATGTCGGGATCAAGACCGGCGCTTCGCCGGCCACCGTCCTGCAGGGGGTGGTGTATGATGCCTGTGCGGGAAATTTGAAGTAGACACGTTCACTGTAAATCACTACTGAGGCTGTCGGTTAACTGCATACAAAAGGGCCCCAGCTTGTTTAGCCGGGGCCCTTTTTCGTCCTATGCAGAGCTGCTTACCCCAGTGTGTTAACCAGTTTGGTCAAACGGGATACGCTGCGTGATGCGTTTGACTTGTGAATAACACCTTTGGTGGCAGTCTTGTCAATAACAGGAATAGCAATCTGCAGGGCTGCTACAGCAGCCTCTTTATCTTTATTCTCTACCGCTTCACGAACCCGCTTGATGTAGGTCTTGAGGGTTGATTTTTGATGACGGTTACGGGCATTGCGCTTTTCATTCTGCTTGATACGCTTGATTGCCGATTTGTGATGAGCCACGTGCTACCTCCGAATG